>JAFZLN010000077.1 GCA_017551465.1 Bacilli bacterium | reverse complement strand
CACAACTCACCTTCCAAAGGCCGCAACAGCGATGACTGGTTTAGACGTTTTAACCCATGCAATTGAAGCTTATGTTTCTGTCATGGCTAATGACTTTACTGACGGTCTTTGCCTTAAGGCAATTCAATTAGTATTTGAGTACTTACCACGTGCGGTTAAATACGGCGCGAATGACTTAGAAGCTAGAGAAAAAATGCACAATGCAGCGACTATTGCTGGTATGGCATTTGCAAACGCATTCTTGGGTATGACGCACTCCTTAGCGCATAAGGTAGGCGCCGAATTCCACGTTGTACACGGCTATGCTTGCGCTATTCTTCTCCCACACGTCGTACGCTACAACGGTCAAGTGCCAACTAAGTTAAGTGTCTGGCCAAAATACAACCATTACTGTGCTGATAAGAAGTATCAAGAAATTGCTGGTTTATTAGGCCTTAAGGCTTCTACTCCAGAAGAAGGCGTTGAATCCTTAGCCACTGCAATTAATGCCTTAATTAAAGAATGTGGCTTAGATCCAAACTTCCAAGCTTGTGGTATTGATGAGAAGGCTTGGATGGCAAAACTTGATGAAGTCGCGACACTTGCGTACGAAGATCAATGTTCACCAGCCAACCCACGTATGCCAATCGTGGAAGACATGAAGCAAATCTTAATCAAAGCCTATAAAGGCAACTAATATTCAACTATTCATAAAAAGTTAGGCATAATGCTGACAAAAACGCTCGTTAGCAACGCTTAACTTTTTATTTTATAAACGTTTCCACTTTTTCCTATTGATTAGGCACACTCGTACGCGTAAAATAATATCGCTGAATTACTTTATGTAATCATTAGGAGGCTATTATGGCAAAATTACAACCACAAGCTGTAAAACAAATTACCGAAATAGTGGAACGCTATAAAGATGAGCCAACTCCAACCATGATGATTCTTGAAGACATTCAAAAGGAATACGGCTATATTCCTCTAGAAGTTCAAGAACTTGTCTCTGAATTAACTGGTGTGCCAGTCAGTGACATCTATGGTGTTGTGACTTTCTATTCGTTCTTCTCAATGGTCCCAAAGGGCAAATATGTCATTGGTGTCTGTTTAGGTACTGCTTGCTACGTCAAAGGCAGTCAATTGGTATGCGACAAATTTGGCGAATTATTAGGTATTAAACCAGGTGAAACAACACCAGATGGTTTATTCACATTAGACTTGCTCCGTTGCATCGGTGCATGTGCTGTTGCTCCAGCAGTGAGCATCAATGGTAAAGTTTACCCACAAGTTAAAGTCGATAACGTGAAAAACATTATCGCAGAATATCGCGCAAAGGAGGCTAACTAAGCATGGAACAAATCAAGACTGAAAAAGAACTCCAAGCGAGATTTGAAAAATGTGGCGCTTGCTTACAAAAGAAGTTCCACTGTGAACCAGGCCATAAAGCCATCGTTGTCTGTGGTGGTACTGGCTGCTTATCCGCAGACTCACAAGTCATTATCGATAAGTTCAACGAATTAATTAAAGCTAACGGCTTAGAAGATAAAGTGACCGCTAACATCGTTGGTTGCTTCGGCTTCTGTTCCCAAGGTCCTTTCGTTAAAGTTTTCCCAGAAGAAACCTTATACGTTAGAGTCAAACCAAGCGACGTTGAAGAATTATTCGAAAAAGACATTAAGAACAATGAAGTAGTTGAACGTTTACTCTTCGTTGATCCACAAACAAAACAACACGTTCAAAAACAACACGAAATTAACTTCTACAAATTACAAAATAGAGACATTGCTTTAAACGGTAACGGTGCTATTAACCCAGAAGACATCGACGAAGCTATCGGTAATGGTGCTTTCCAAGGTTTAAATAGAGCCTTACACATGAGCCGTGAAGAAGTTATTGATGAAGTTTTAAAATCAGGTTTAAGAGGTAGAGGTGGCGCAGGCTTCCCAACCGGAAGAAAATGGTCCTTCGTTCCTAAAACTGATGAACCAAAATATATGATTTGTAATGGTGATGAAGGTGACCCAGGCGCATTCATGGACCGTTCCATCATCGAAGGTAACCCATGTGCAGTTATCGAAGGTATGATGATTGCTGGTTACGCTATCGGTGCTCAAAACGGTTACTTCTATGTCCGTGCGGAATACCCAATCGCTGTTAAACGTTTAGCCAAAGCTATTAAAGAATTAGAAGAAATTGGTATCTTAGGTGATCACATCTTAGGTACAGACTTCTCCTTCCGCTGCCACATCCGTTTAGGCGCTGGCGCCTTCGTCTGTGGTGAAGAAACAGCTTTGATTAACTCTATCGAAGGTAAACGTGGTATGCCACGTCCTCGTCCTCCGTTCCCAGCAGTTAAAGGTTTATGGGGTCATCCATCAGTCGTTAACAACGTCGAAACCTTAGCCTGTGTTCCTTACATCTTAAGAGAGGGTTGGGAAAAATTCGCTGCTATTGGTACAGCTGACACCAAAGGTACAAAGGTCTTTGCTCTTGGTGGTAAAGTCAACAACGTTGGTCTTGTCGAAGTTCCAATGGGCACAACATTAAGACAATTAATTTATGATATCGGTGGCGGTATCCCAGGCGGAAAGAAATTCAAAGCCATTCAAACTGGTGGTCCTTCCGGTGGCTGCTTAACCGAAAAAGACTTAGATACACCAATCGACTTCGGTAGCTTAGTCGCTGCTGGTAGTATGATGGGTTCTGGTGGTGCCATCGTCATGGACGAAGACAACTGTATGGTCGACGTCGCTAAATTCTATATGACATTTATCTGCGACGAATCATGTGGTAAATGTTCTCCATGCCGTATCGGTACAAAGAGATGCTTAGACATCTTAACAAAGATTTGTGACGGTAAAGGTGAACCTCAAGACTTAGAAGACCTTAAGGAATTATCTGGTGTTATCAGAAACAACTCCTTATGCGCTCTCGGTCAAACCGCGACAAACCCAATCTTATCCACAATTAAAGCATTCCCAGAAGAATACGAAGCTCACGTTGTTGATCACAAGTGTCCAGCTCACGTTTGTAAGAACATGATGGAATACTACATTCTTCCAAATAAGTGTATCGGTTGTGGTCTCTGTATGAGAAACTGCCCAGTCGGCGCTATCGCTCCTGGTACAGAACCTGCTCACTTACCAAATGGTAATGTTAACCCAGGTAAATTTGCCCACGTCATTGATCCAAAGAAATGTGTCAAGTGTGGTTCATGTTTAAGTGGTTGCCGTATTGGTGCAATCACCAAGAGATAGGAGGAAATAACCATGGCATTAGTTAATATCAAAATTAATGGTCAACCTTACCAAGTTGAATCCGGTCTTACAGTTTTAGAAGCTGCAAGAAAATGTGGCTACGTTGTTCCTTCCCTCTGTGCCTTCAACCATGGCAAATGCTCTTTGGCCTCCTGCCGTGTTTGCTTAGTTGAAGTCGTGGGTGCTCGTGGCTTAGTCGCCTCTTGCGTTTACCCAGTTAACGAAGGTATGGAAATCATCACCAATTCCCAAAAAGCCGTCGAAGCCAGACGTGCCTCCGTGGAATTAATCCTTTCCAATCACCAAAAGAACTGTTTACAATGCCCAAAACAAGGCAAGTGTGAATTATTAGAAGTTGCTAACATCGTTGGTGCGCGTGACCAAAAATTCGTTGGTGAACAAACACCAGCTACTATCGATGAATTAGCCCCAGGCTTAGTCAGAAATACCGCTAAATGTATCTTATGTGGTCGTTGTATCGAAAGATGTAAAGAAGCCCATGGTATTTCCATCCTCGGTTTTGAAAACCGTGGTTTCAAAGCCCTCGTTGGTCCTGCTCAAAACAGAAGTTTCGCTGAAAGCCCATGCTTACAATGTGGTCAATGCGTGAACGTCTGTCCAACAGGTGCCTTATACGAAAACGAAGAAATCGCCAAAGTTGACGAAGCCTTCAGAGCCGGTAAGAAAGTTATCGTTCAAACCGCTCCAGCTGTTAGAGCCGCCATCGCTGAAGAATTCGGTGAACCAATTGGTACAACCGGTACAGGCAAAATGGTCGCTGCTTTAAGAAGATTAGGTTTCTACCGTGTCTTCGACACCAACTTTGCTGCTGACTTAACAATCATGGAAGAAGCTCACGAACTCTTAGAAAGAATTACTAAGAAGACTGCGCCACTTCCACAAATCACATCCTGTTCCCCAGGTTGGATTAACTATTTAGAATACTTCTATCCAGAAGTCATTCCAAACGTCTCTTCTTGTAAGTCCCCACACATGATGATGGGTGCAATCATTAAGTCCTACTTTGCTAAACAACATGAATTAGATCCAAAGGATATCTTTGTGGTCTCCATCATGCCATGTACCGCTAAGAAGTACGAAAGACAAAGAAAAGAAATGCCAGAAGACGTCGATGCTGTTTTAACAACACGTGAATTAGCAAAGATGATCAAACGTGCTGGTATCGTTTGGAACAAATTACCAGATGAAGAATTTGATAACGACTTACTCGGCGAATATAGTGGTGCTGGTGTCATCTTCGGTGTCACCGGTGGTGTTATGGAAGCCGCTTTAAGAACAGCTTATTTCTGGTTAACTGGTAAAGAATATCAAGAAATCAACTTCACCGCTGTCCGTGGCTTAGAAGGTGTTAAAGAAGCCGCTTTAAATATCAATGGTACTGAAATCAAAGTTGCAGTTACCTCTGGTATGGCTAACGCTAAGAAGCTCTTAGACCAAATCAAAGATGGAACATCTCCATATGCTTTCATCGAAGTCATGTGTTGTCCAGGTGGATGTATCAACGGTGGTGGTCAACCATTCGTTAAACCAATCTTCTTACCAAACGAAGATGCGGATATCTTAGATACATATCGCGCCAAACGTGCTAGCGTGTTATACAGTGAAGATGAACGCTTAGTCATTCGTCAATCACACAATAACAAAGACATCCAAAAACTCTACAAAGACTTCTTGGGTGAACCTGGTAGCGAACTCGCTGAAGAATTACTCCATACATCCTACGATGCTAATAGAGCAAGATTTCCAGAAAAGAAATAATTAATATTTGGGGCGGGTACTTAAATACTCGCCCCTTATTGTCTCTAAAAGAGGAAAACAACTTATGAACATCAAATTTTACAATTCCCTTTCTAATTCATTAGAAGATTTCAAAACTATCCAAGATAACAAAGTTAGCATGTATGTCTGTGGTCCTACAGTTTATAACTATCCACACATCGGAAACATGAGACCAGTCGTTGTCTTTGATACTTTGAGACGCTTTTTGACATATGTCGGCTACGACGTCACTTATGTAAGCAATTACACTGACGTTGATGATAAAATCATCAAAGCTGCGAAGCAAGAAGGTAAATCAGAAAAGGAATTAACCGATTTCTATATCGGTGAATTTGAAAAGACCGTGAAAGGTATTGGTTCTCAAGTTCCAACCATTACTCCACGTGTTACCGAATATATGCAAAAGATTATTGCCTATATCGATAACCTTGTGAAAATCGGTGCAGCATATGTGAGAGATGGTGACGTCTATTTCCGTGTTGAAAACATTAAAGATTATGGCGCTTTAAGCGGCATAAATGTAGAAGATTTACGCGTAGGCGCACGTGTGGAAGAAAATTCACAAAAAGAAAGCCCATTAGACTTCGCTCTTTGGAAAAAGACTGATGAAGGTATTAAATGGGATTCTCCTTGGGGCTTAGGTAGACCAGGTTGGCATACTGAATGCTGCGTCATGATTGACACCATCTTCCCAGGAGATCATATCGATATCCATGGTGGTGGTTACGACTTAAAATTCCCACATCATGAAAACGAAATCGCTCAAGCGGAAGCCACTCATAGTTCAAAGATTGCTAATTATTGGATGCATAACGCTTTTATCAACTTTGGTAATGAAAAGATGTCCAAATCCTTAGGTAATGTCGTCTTAGCTAAAGATATGATTGCTATGTATGGTGGCTTAGTCACTAGATTAGTCATCTTAAACGCTCATTATAGACAAGCTGTTAACTTCACTGATGAAACAGTTAAAGAAGCCCAACAAGAGGTTTCTAGAATGCAAATGGCCTATAAACAAGCCGCGCTTAAATTACAGGCTAACAAAGTTAATTTAGATGAAGGTAAGCCAGTCTACATCGATAAGTTCTTAGAAGCCTTGGCTAATGACTTAAATACTGCGAACGCTTTAGCGGAACTCTACAATGTCCTTAAAGACGTTAACCAATTAATTAGAAGTAGAGACGCTGATTTAGTTCAACTAAATAACTTATTTAAAACACTTACTGATATGTTCTATGTTTTAGGACTAGACATTAAGTACGTAAAGTTTGATAATGATATCTCGCACTTATACGAGGAATACTTAGCTAGCAAAGAAAACAAAGACTTTGCTAAATCTGATGAGATCAGAAAACTTTTGATTGAAAAAGGAGTCATGTAAATTGCCAATCTTAACAGATACAAATCCATCTTTGATTGAGAAGCTCCTTGACGCACTTAATATTGCAGGCCCTGCGAAAACGGCAAGTAGCATTATTATCGCGCTAGGTGTGATTTTAATCTGTGGCTTTTTAATGACTAGACTCACTAATCTTTTAAGATTACCAAGTGCAACTGGTTATATTGTCACTGGTATTCTTATTGGTCCGTCAGTTATTAATCTTATTCCAGGTGAATTCATCTCACGTACCGACTTTATTAGTGATATTG
>JAFZLN010000076.1 GCA_017551465.1 Bacilli bacterium | reverse complement strand
TTCCCTCGAAGATGCTGGTTTCGAAGTTAACAAGGACATCCAAGCGTTCTACGGCAAATGGTCCAGTGGTGGCTGGGGTGGCATGTCTTACTCTAACGACAGCAAATCTGGTTCTGGTAGAACTAATGGTAACGATGGTTGGAAAGGTAACTCTGAAGTGACTATTGGTGAAACGCCATTATCAAGTTACTCCGCTGAATTATTAGCAACCTTAGACGAATATAAGGATGCCGCTATTCAAGTCATCTCTCGTGAAGGTAGTGAAGGTTGTGACGTTAAAACATGTAACGCTCACGATAGTAAGAAAACAAACAGTAGTTCAGAAAAAGTTTCTGATAGACACGCTCTTCAATTATCCGAAAATGAAGAAGCATTATTTGATGAACTTCACAATCACACCGATAACATCATTATCGTTATCAACTCTGGTAACATCTTCCAATGTGACAAGTTTGAAAACGATGATAAGGTCAAAGCCATCCTTTGGATTGGTAACCCAGGTGCTGTTGGTGCCAAATCTGTTGGTAAAATTTTAACTGGTGAAGTTAATCCATCAGGTCGTACAGTTGATACATGGGCCCGTGATTTTACAAAAGACCCAACATATCAAAACTTCTCTGATAACTCACAAACTAACTTAGTGGTGTCTTCAAATGGCAAGAGCTATTACGCTCCACAAGATACAATGTTAGCCGCGGATGGCGCTCCAATGCTCTCTTATGGTACAGATAAGAACTATAAAGAACATAGTTCACCAAGATGGGACAGCGCTCGTGGTGGTGAAGAATTCAAAGTTGTTTCTGGTGGCTTAAATGGTGTTAAACCAGCTTCTTATGTCTCATACGAAGAAGGCATTTATGTCGACTATCGTTATTACGAAACAAGATATGCCGATATGGCCAAAGCCAATAAGGCTCAAGCTGATCAATGGTATAACAGTGATGATGGTGTTATTTACCCATTCGGTTATGGCTTAAGCTATACACAATTCAAACAAACAATCGTTTCTTCTAACGTTAAAGGTAAAACACTCAAGAGTGGTAATACCGAAGTAGAAGTTAAAGTCAAAGTTAAGAATACTGGTAATGTTGCTGGTAAGGATGTTGTCCAATTATATTGGAAAGCTCCATATACCGTCGGTGGCATTGAAAAAGCCAATAACGTCTTATGCGCATTTGATAAGACAAAATTATTAGAACCAGGCGAAGAACAAACACTTCGTTTAACATTTAATACTCAAGACGTCGCTAACTACGACTTCGCCGATAAGAACGGTAATGGTTTCCGTGGTTATGAGTTAGATGCTGGTACATATTATGTCGCTCTTAATAAGAACGCTCATGAAGAATATGAAACCATCAAATTCTCTGTTGCTAAAGGTGGTATTAAATACGAAACAGACCGTTATACAGGTACCGAAGTTAAAAACAGATTCACTGATAGAGGCTTCTATAGCTGCTTACCAGGTGAAAACGATATCGAATTCGAACAATTCTCTCGTGAAGACTTATCCAATAAGCCACTTCACCCAACTTACGAATCTCGTCAAGTTAAAGAAGGTAGTCGTTACGAAGAATTCTTAACGCATGAATTCACCTTAGACGATATCGAACTCAATGACGATGGTGAATATCTCCCATTAGTCACAAGAAAAACAAAAGCCGATATTGAAGCGTTAGGTTGGACACAAAGAGCCAAAACCGCAACTGCTTCTGATGTCAATGGTCTTAAGTTCGCTGATTTAGTTGGTCTTGATATGGACGATCCAAAATGGACCGAAGCCATGAACTACATGACATTCGACGAATTAACAAGCTTCGCTCATGGTGCTGGTTCACATAACCCAGCATTATCTTGGATGAATAAACCAGCCACTGGCGATAGTGATGGTCCATCTCAATTCCAATACATTTGGTGGGCAGGCGCTCCAATCGTTGCCGCGACATACAATGTTGAATTAGCTAAGAGACAAGGTGAAATGGTCGGTATGGAAGCCCATATCTCTGGTACATATGGTTGGGCTGGTCCAGCTGTCAACTTACACCGTTCTCCATTTGGTGGCAGAAACTTCGAATACTATTCCGCTGATCCATTCTTAATGGGCCGTATGGCGGCTAGAGTCGTTGCTGGTGCTACTGATTTAGGCTTATATTGCTACTTCAAACACTTCACTGTTAACGATCAAGAAAAGAACCGTGAAGGTACTTCTACATTCTTAACAGAACAAGCCTTACGTGAAATTTATCTCAAACCATTCCAAATGGTTGTTCAAGAAGGTAAATCCATGGCTATCATGTCTTCCTATAACCGTTTAGGTAATATGGAAACCGCTGCTTCTTATCCATTATTAACAGAAGTCTTGCGTGAAGAATGGGGCTTCAAAGGTCACATCATTTCCGATATGACACACAGTGGTAACAGCTCTGTTAACTTCAAGTGCTACGAAAACCTCAATAACCGTATCATTGCTGGTTGTAACCAACAATTAGACCAAAATGGTTTTGAAGATGCAGTCGCATGTAAGTGGAGTGCATCCGCGTTTGATGGTAAAGGCGCTCCAGTGTTCACAAGTAAAGACGGACAAACCGTTGAATCATACACATATTGGTATGCTTTAAGAAAGAACGCCTTAGAAACAATGTGGACATGTGCTAACTGTGGTGTTATGTCCAAAGTTTGCATTAAAGAAGCTAAATTAAACTTCGTTGGTGTTGAACGTAACTATTTAGAAACCGCAGTGGGTAAAGAAATCAACATTAAGGTTGAAATTCCAGAAGAATTAGATGGTGCTGAATTATCTATCGATCCAGTTACTCCATTACCAGAAGGCTTAGTCTTTGAAAATAACACAATCAAAGGTAAATTAACTGGAGCTTGCAATGTCTTCATCCACGTTATCGCGGAAAAAGATAGCGCAAAATATGGTTCTACCATTCAAATCTTTGCACCAAAAGTGGCCACAACAAACAACATGGCGAAAGCCGGTTGCTTTGGTAGTATTGAAGCTACATTAAGCGTTACTGGTTTATTAGCTCTCGCTATGGCGGTCATCCTTGTGATCGACAAGAAAAGAAGAGTTAAAGCCTAATTGTTAATTAAAACAATTAAGACCCTCAAGCGAGGGTCTTTTTTGTTGCAAAAAGTATGATGGTATCAAAACAATTTTATAGTATACGTACACATGCAATCGTATGATTGTCCTGCTTTCAAATTAGATTTGTCATATTATGGTTTTTGCCTTCAATTTATATTGAAAGTACTAATGCATTACTGAAACACTATAATTCTAGTTTCTAAATTCTCTTTGCACTCGAATTGAGGCAAATTGAATAATGCAAAACAATATGGAAAGGAAATCATATGAAGAAACAATTACTTATCCCAATTTTTCTTGCCGCATTGGCCTTACCAGTTTGTTTGAATAAAGGCATTTCCGCTAACGACGCCGAATTCATCGGTGAATATGGCAGAAACGACAGAGCAGCCTATATCAAACACGCTCAAGGTGTTCAAGACCAACTCGCAGAAGAAGGTTTCGTCTTATTAAAGAATAAAGACAGCTTCTTACCATTCGCTGCGCAAGGCAAGAAAATCACACTCGCTGGCAAGAGCTCTAACAACCTTGCTTGTGGTGGTGCTGGTTCAGGTTCAGGTTCTGTTACTAGTGACGTCCAAGGTTATCACACAGACGAAGCTCTTAAAGAAGTTGGCTTTGAACTAAACCAAAAAGTCCTCGACTTCTACGGTAGCTGGAATGGTTCACGTTGGTCAAACAACTCCCAATCTGGTGCCGGTAGAACAAATGGTAATGATGGTTGGAAAGGTAACTCTGAAGTTACAATCGGTGAAACACCAATTTCAAGTTACTCCGCCGAATTATTAGCGACAATGGATGAATACAACGATGCCGCTATTCAAGTTATCACCCGTGAAGGTTCTGAAGGTTGTGACGTTAAAACATGTAACGCTCACGATAGCAAAAAGACAAACTCCAGTACTGAAAAGATTTCAGATAGACACGCTTTACAATTATCTGAAAACGAAGAAGCCTTATTAGAAGAATTAGGCAAACACACTGATAACATCATTATCGTTATTAACTCCTCTAACATCTTTGAATGTGAACAACTCGAAAATAACGATAAAGTTAAAGCCATTATTTGGGTTGGTAACCCAGGTGACCGTGGTATCCGTGCCCTTGGTCGTATCATTAATGGTGATGTTAACCCATCTGGTCGTACAGTTGACACATGGGGCCGTGATTTCAGAGAAGATCCAACATTCCAAAACTTCTCCGATAACTCACAAACAAACGAAGTAACATTATCTAATGGCAAAACATACTATGCTCCACAAGATACAATGTTCGCTGCTGATGGTTCACCAATGCTCAGCTTTGGTACCGATAAGAACTACAAACAACACAGTTCCCCAAGATGGGACAGTGCTCGTGGTGGTGAAGAAGCGAAAGTCGTTTCTGGTGGTATCAATGGTGTTAAACCAGCCGCTTACGTTTCTTACGAAGAAGGCATTTATGTCGACTATCGTTACTATGAAACAAGATATGCCGATATGGCAAAAGCCAATCAAGCTCAAGCTGATGAATGGTATGGCAGCAAACAAGGTGTCCTCTACCCATTCGGTTATGGCTTAAGCTACACAACATTCGAACAAAAGATTGTTAAAACCAATATTAAGAAAGACGCTAAAGTCGCCAAAGACACAGAAGTCGTTGGTGTGACAGTTGAAGTTAAAAATACTGGTAACGTTGCTGGTAAAGAAACAGTTCAACTCTACTTCAGAGCGCCATATACCAAAGGTGGCATTGAAAAAGCCGATCACGTCTTATGCGCATTCGGTAAGACTGGCCTTCTCGAACCAGGCAAATCTGAAAAAGTTTACTTATCATTCTATCTCCAAGATGTCGCTAACTACGACTTCCAAGACAAGAATAACAATGGCTTCAAAGGCTATGAATTAGATGCCGGTAATTATGAACTCTTACTCGGTAAGAACGCTCATACAAATTACGATTCATTCAGCTTCAAACTTGATGCTCGTAAATATGAAAACGACCGTTTCTCTGGCAATAAAGTTGAAAACCGCTTCACAAATAGAGGTTTCTACAACTCCGCTCCAGAAGAAAATGATATCGAATTCACACAAATGAGCCGTGCTGATTTTGAAGGCACATTCCCAACACACCCAACTTTCGAAGACAGAACAGTTAAAGAAGGTAGCAGATTCGAAGAATTCTTAACAACTGAATTCTCCCTTGAAGACTTCGAAAACGGTAACGACGAATACGTCCCAGCCGCTGCTCGTAAAGACGCAAGTGTTGCTACAAACTGGAAACAAGGTTCTAAAGATACTTCCTATACAACAAAGGATTTAATGAAGACTGACTTCAATGATCCAATCTGGGAAGACGTTGTTAACCAAGTCTCCTGGGATGAAATGATGAAGATCGTTGAAACAAACGGTATGTCTTCTCAATCCATCTCCAGTGTTGGTAAAGGTGGTTTCTCCGAAGGTGATGGTCCACAAAAATTCAATATTATGTGGTGGGTCTCTTCTCCAATCATCGCCGCTACATTCAACCAAGACTTAGCTCATAAGCAAGGTGAATGTGTTGGTATGGAATCTCACATCTCTGGTAAATCCGGTTGGTGGGGTCCAGCTGTTAATACACACCGTTCTCCATTCGGTGGTAGAAACTTCGAATACTATTCAGCCGATCCGTTCTTAATGGGCCGTATGGCTGCTCAAGTCGTTGGCGCTGCTACAGATAGAGGCGTCTACGCATACTTCAAACACTTCGCTGTTAACGATCAAGAAAAGAACCGTGAATCCGGTATCTCCTTCGTCAACGAACAAGCGTTACGTGAAATTTACTTAAAATCCTTCCAAATGGTCTTTGAAGAAGGTAAATCCATTGGTGTCATGGGTTCCTATAACCGTGTTGGCTTAATGGAAACTGCCGCTTCTTACCCATTATTAACAGAAGTTCTCCGTGGTGAATGGGGCTTCAAGGGTTCTGTCTTATCCGATATGACCCACAGTAGTAATGGTTCTGTTAACTTCAAGTGCTACGAAAACGTTAACAACCGTTGCTTAGCTGGTTGTAACGCCCAATTAGACCAAGGTGGTGGTTTCGGTGGTGATTCCGAAGCTCAATGGGATTCCACAGCACAAGCTCCAATGTACAAGAAGGCAGATGGTTCTAAAGCCATTTCCTACTCCTACTGGTATGCTGTGAGAAAATGTACAAAAGAACATTTATACATGGCTTCTCGTTGTACCGCTACAAATAGAGTCATGGTTATCGTTGGTGAAAACGGTGAAGAATACATGCAACTTGAAGCTCGTAAAGATGCAATCAATTTCACTCCAGAAATCGAAGGCGCTGAAAGCTACAAGCTTAATGACCGTGTCGATTTACCAGCCGGTGTCGAATTCAAAGACAACAAGCTCACTGGTAAATTCCAAAACGAAGGTGTCTATCACATTGATTTCATCGGTTTAGATGGTGAAGGCAATGCTGTTGGCGCTTACAAATTAATCGTTACCGCTACAACTGGTGACGCTGCTGCTGCTAAGAAAGGCTGCTTCGGTGATATCGCTGCTTGCAGTGCTATGATTAGCTTAGTCGCTCTTGCTGGTGCAGGTTTATTACTTGTCTCCTTACGCAAAAAAAGAAGAGCGTAATCTTAGAATAATTTCTAACTAAAAAAAGCATGACTGCTAGGGCCGCGTTGGTCCTAGCAGTTTCATGCATATAAATGCATATACACATTACACGCACATGGTGGTATGCTATTAAGTGCTTAAAATCGTTAATAAAGTTTCATCTTAAATCGTTTGTATTAAGATGAGGCTTGATTATATACCCCTAGAAAGGAGAATGTTATTCGGTAGTCAAATCTAGGGTAAACCGAATAATTATCTATTATGAAAAAAATGAAAAACAAAGTGCTTTTCTTAGGCATGATGGTTGCCTCTTTAGCCATGGCCGCTTGTAACGGCAACGGTGGAGGCTCAACTTCTAAGAAACCTAGTGGTAGCAAGAGTTCATCCTCTGAAGTTAGCACTAGCAAAGTAGAATTACCAAAGTTCGAAGTGAAAATCGACAGTGGTAATGGCGATCCAAAAGTCGAACAAATCGAACTCGGTTCTGCATTAACAAAACCTGCAGATCCAACCGCTCCAGCTGGTAAAGCCTTCTATGGCTGGATGAACGTTAAAAATGGTGGTCAAATTTGGGACTTCGAAAACAGAGACAACAATGTCGTTATGGAAAACATCGAATTAAAACCATGTTTCGTTCCTGCTGGTCAAGAAGCTCAAACTTTTGAAGCAGAATTATGCCCAGATATCACCGAAAGAATTGGTAAAGATGGTACTCCTGGCATGGACGGTGAAACCTATTCTGGTGGTCAAGCCGGTACAGGCTTAATTGCTAGAGTTAACTACAGCAAAGAAACCAAGACAAATAAATACAACGCTTCTGGTGCATTCGTTAGAGAAGATGGTGTTGCACGTTATGCAACCGCTGCTGACTTCAATAACCCAGATGTCACCGTTATGGCGGCCTTCGTCCACTATAACTACGTAGAAGGCAACACATTAACATGGGAACTTGAAAGTGATGTTGCTGCTGAAAACGTCACCTTATTCATGAGATTATCTGGTGAATATGGTCTTCCAGAAGAAAAGCAAGTCTTCGAAGGCGAAGGTGAAGAAAGAGTTTATGAAACATTTAACTATGAAGGATTCCCAGTTAAAGTGAACGATGCTCCAGTTAATTATGGTAGCATCACCATTCATAACATCATTCCAAAGACCTTCCTCCCATTCCAAGATTATATGGTCAGCGCCAATGTTTCCTTAAAGGCTGGTAAAAACACCATCCAAATGGTTGTTAATAACTTAGATACATTAAACGGTACCATTAAGAGTACTGGTCCAGTTGTTGACGCTATTAAGTTATATTCTTCCAGCAACATCACATGGCCAAAAGCCAAAATCTCTCAAATGGATAATTCCAATAAATAGGAAATAAAACTATGGCTGCAAAAGTAATTAAAAAATTATTGAAGCCACGTGTTATCGCTTGGGCGGCAACAACAGTGGTTCTCGCCGGTGTCCTTATTGCTGCTGATTACTTCGCAATGAACAAATATGTTTCATTGATTGAACAAACACAAATGGGCGGCGACACTCCAATCCCTGATCCAAACCAAAAAGGTAATGCCTTTGAAGCTGATTTCAGCACTAAGAAAGATGCTTTTGATAACGCCAATAACGTTGTTAAAGAAATCTGTGAAGAAGGTATGATTCTTCTCAAAAACAAAGATCAAGCTTTACCACTTGCTAAAGGCGCTAAAGTGACAGTCTTTGGTAGAAACTCCGTTGATTTAGTTTATGGTGGTTCCGGTTCTGCTGCTCCAGGTAAGAGCACCGATCCAGAAATCAACAGAATTTATGGTTGGAGAAAAACCATTGAAGATTCTCTAGAAGATGCAGGATTCTCAGTGAACCCTGAAATGAGAAAATTCTATGAAAAACAAGAAGCACGTAGTGGTAACCCAGGTATGGAATCCGCTGACGGCACACAAAAAGTTCCAGTTTTGAAAACTGGTGAAACTGCATATGACAAATATACAGATGACGTTAAGAAATCATATGAACAATATGGTGATACAGCACTTGTTGTCTTCTCTCGTATCGCTGGTGAAGGTTGGGACCTCCCAAGAAAAGCCGCTGATAGCGACACACGTCATTATCTTGAATTAGATAACAACGAAAGAGAATTATTAAGACAAATCGCTGCTTCTAAGAAATTCGGTAAAATCGTCATTTTACTCAATGGCTCTAACTATATTGATTTAGGCTTCTTAGAAGAAAGAACAAATCCTACTGATTATAACGATTTCGGTAAATATATCGACGCCGTTATTAACATTGGTAGCCCAGGTGCTAATGGTATCATGGCCTTAGGTAGAATCCTTAATGGTGATGTCAACCCATCCGGTCACACAGTTGATACTGTCTACACACATTACGAAAACGATCCAACATGGCAAAACTTTGGTGGTAACAAAACCTACCAAAATCCAGATGGTTCTGACGCCTACCTCCAAGGTGGTAATCCAACTAAGTACTTCTTAGTGGAATACGAAGAAAACATCTACATGGGCTATAGATATTATGAAACCCGTGGCAAAGTTGAAGGTGAAGATTGGTACAACGCTAACGTTGTTTACCCATTCGGTTATGGCTTAAGCTATACAACATTCACTGAACAAGTGACTAATGAAGGTGAAGCCTTAGAATACGGTAAAGAATTCACAGTCAAAATCAAAGTTAAGAACACTGGTGATGTGGCTGGCAAACAAGTTGTCCAACTCTATGCTTCCGCTCCATATACCGCTGGTGGTATTGAAAAAGCCCACAAAGTTCTTGTTGGCTTTGCTAAAACTAAAGAATTAAAGAAAGGCGAAGAAGAAACAGTTTCAATTACTGTCGATCCATACGATTTCGCTAGCTTCGATTCTCAAGATAAGAACGCCAATGGCTTCAAAGGCTATGAATTAGAAAAAGGTGAGTACACCTTCTATGCTAGTACAGATGCTCACCACTCATTCGCTGAAATCAAAAAGACTTTAGCGGAAGATGTGAAGATTGAAAATGACCCAGTAACTGGTGTTAAAGTTGAACCTTTATTCCCAGAACTTACTGCTCATATGAACCCAGCAGAAAGTTTATCCAGAAATAACTTCGCTGGCACATTCCCAAAACCAATCACTGATGCCGAACGTGAAATCACTGATGAATTACTTCAAAAGTTAAAATCCAAAGAAACCACAAATGATGAAACATACGATAAGATGCCAACAATGGATGCACCTTACAAAGTGAACATCAGAGATTTAGCTGGTAAAACATACGATGACCCATTATGGGAAGACTTCCTTGATCAATTATCATTTGATGACTATCTAAAATTATTCAACGAAGGTTGCTATTCTACAGCCGCCATCAAGAAGAATGTCACCATTACTGAAATTGATGAAGAAACAGGCGAAGAAGTTGAAAAGAACTACAAAGACTATGTCGTAGTTCCTGCTACAATTTCCGCTGATGGTCCTACAGGTATCGTTGGCTTCTTAGGTAGTAAAGCCATTTATGGTTGCTGCTACTATCAATCAGAATGCTTATTAGCACAAACATACAACGTCGAATTAGCCGATGAACAAGCTAAAGCTATCGGTAACGAATGCTTAATCGGTAACGAAAAAGGTGGCGGTATTGCTTACCCAGGTTGGTATGCACCAGGCGTCAACTTACACCGTTCTCCATTCTCTGGCCGTAATACTGAATACTATTCAGAAGATCCATTCTTAAATGGTACCTTAGCCGGCAGAGTGATTAAAGGCGTTGCTAAAAAAGGCGTTTACGCTAACGTTAAGCACTATGCTGTTAACGACCAAGAAACACACAGATCCACAAACGGTATTGCCACATGGTTAGATGAACAAGCAATGCGTGAACTTTACTTAAAGGCTTTCGAAATTGCTGTTAAAGATGGCGAAGCTCATGGCTTAATGACATCCTTCAACCGTATCGGTACTGAATGGGCTGGTGGTTCCTACCGCTTAGTCACAAAGATCCTCAAGAAAGAATGGGGCTTCACTGGTTCTGTTATTTGTGACTTCCATACAGACTTCTATATGGATAGTAAACAAATGCTCTACGCTGGTGGTGACTTAAACCTCTGCTCTGACGCTGAACAAATGTTAGTGACAAGTAATGAAAACGATACTCCATACGTCAAGAAGAACGACGCTAAGGATGCTAACTTACTTAGAAAATCTGCTCATAACAATCTCTATGCGTTAGCTAACTCCGCGATGTTAAAAGTCGACATCATCGGTTACAAGACCGCATGGTGGAAGATTATGTTCCGTGTTGTGGAAATCGTCGTTCCTGTCTGCTTAGCAGGTTGGGGCTTCTTAGTTATCTTCACTGCATTACGCAAAAAAGAAGAAGCTGAAGCAGCTGCTGAATAAGCAAATAGCTAAAACAAAAATAGCGAACTTCATTACGAGGTTCGCTTTTTTGTTATTATTCCATAATAAAATTTTAAAAAGACTGATTATTTCTATAAAAAAATCAATTATGATTTTTAACCTTTTATAATAGCACGCGTGAGAGGATAATTAAAAGAAAATAAAATGACAATTAGACACAAATTTACATATGTAACAACGTTGTAAGAAAACTGTTTTTGTCTACGATTCTATCGTGTAGCGTAGGTTATGTCTAAACTATTAAGTATTGGAATGAGGACAATATGAAGGAGAAACTAATTTTTGACATTAACAAAACCACTACACATTGTCTCTTTTGTGGTCGTTTTTTCTTTCCCTTTTCACGTTTTGAATTCCCAACAAAAAGATCGATTTAGCTTAGTTTGTTTGCAATAACTTAAAATCGGTCTTTTTTTTAACGAAATATATGCAATAGTGAAGGCGAGACAACAACATAGCTGATAGATGGCACATATCAACAAATGATTTTTTCATTTCTTTTTATTTTTTCATCAATGCCGCTATGTCTCGATTAGGCTACTAGCCGAAGGGAGAACAATATGGCCAAGAAATCATCTTTATTTAAAACGTTGGTAACAGTTATTACCACGACAGCGTTGACGCTGACTGTGGCCACTGGCATAGTCGTAGGCCACACAATTAAAGACTTCATGAATGCTCAACAGCAAGAAAAAGAAAAACGAGAAGTTGATAGCATTGAAAAGACTAATTCATATGGCTTAATTGATGAATATACCATTACTTATACAGATGGCACTACATCAACATTTATCGTTGCCAATAATAATGGGGATTATGGTATTAATGCATTCCCAGGCACTGATGGCTATATTCCTGATGTTAAGGTTGGCGATAATGGTAATTTCATCGTTAACGGTGTTGATACTGGCGTAACAGTGGAACAAATCAATCCACAAGATCCTAGATCAATTCTTTCTATTGAAAAAACAGACACAAGTGGTCTTATAGATACATATACAATTACATATTCTGATAACACAACATCCACATTTATTGTGGTTAATGGTGCTGAAGGTCCACAAGGTATCCAAGGTCAACCTGGTGAAAATGGTGTGACACCAACAGTTTCCATTAACGAAGAAGGATACTGGGTCATCAACGGAGTGGTTACCTCATTTAAAGCCACAGGTAAAGATGGTACCTCCTTAATGACAGGACATGGTCAACCCGCTCCTAACGAAGGTAGTGTTGGTGATACATATTATGATGTTGATACTGGCAATATTTATGTTAAAAACGAAACTGGTTGGGGACAACCAATAGGCAATAATCAAGGTGCCTCTGTTTTAGTGGGTAATGGTGAACCTTCCTCTAGTGATGGAAAAGTTGGTGATTCATATATCGACGCCAATACAGGTAACATCTATGTCAAAGGTGAAAACGGTTGGAATCAACCAATCGGTAACAACCAAGGTTCAAGTTTCTTAACTGGTTCCGGTGCGCCTAACGAAAATCAAGGCAAAGTCGGTGACTCCTATTTAGATACAACCACTGGTTTAATCTACACTAAAGGCGAAAACGGTTGGGGTACCTCTATTGGTAGTATGATGGGTCCTCAAGGCCCACAAGGTCAACCAGGCACAGGTTTATTAACTGGTGCTGGTGAACCAAGCCAGACTCTTGGTAATGATAAGGATTCTTATATTGATACAAATACATGGAATTACTACGTTAAAGAAAACGGTGTTTGGGTATTAAAAGGCAACATTGCAGGCAATAACGGCACTAACGGTACAACCCCACACATTGGTAACAATGGTAACTGGTGGATTGGTGAAACCGATACTGGCGTAGCCGCTTATGGTAATAGTGGTTCATCTGTCGCTACTGGCCATGGTAATCCAAATGGTGATAATTCTGATCCAAATAACCCAATAGCCGCTAAAGAAGGCAATGTGGGTGATACATATATCGATTTAGACACAGGTACAGTCTATGTCAAAGATGAAAACGGTTGGCAAGCTGATCCAAATGGTGCAGCAGGTATTCATGGAACCACTCCACATATTGGTGATAATGGTAACTGGTGGATTGGTGATACAGATACAGGCGTTTCCGCTACTGGTCCTCAAGGACAAGCTGGCCAAAATGGTGCCTCTATCTATACAGGCGCCAGTGCACCTTCTCAAGGCTTAGGTAATAATAACGACTCCTACATCGATACTTCTACATGGAATTACTATGTAAAAGAAAATGGTGTATGGGTTCTTAAAGGCAATATTCAAGGCGGTCAAGGACAAACTGGAGATAGCATCTCTGTCGTCAGCTGTGTTAAGACTGGTGAAAATGGTTTAGTTGATACATACACAATTACATTCTCAAACGGCGATACCGCAACATTTGAAGTTGTTAATGGTGCTGCAGGCACGACTGGTGCACAAGGCGCAGCAGGTCAAAATGGCACAAATGGTGCTGATGGTCATACACCAGTCATCACAATTGGTGCGAATGGCAACTGGTTTGTTGATGGAGTTGATACCGGTACTTCTGCTAGTGGCCAACAAGGTCAAGCTGGCGCAGATGGTAATGGTATTAGTAGCATTATCATTACTGCCGCTACCGCGACAGAAACCACATATCGTATTCTCTTTACCGATGGTAATCATTTCGATTACACAGTGGCTAATGGTGTTAACGGTGAAGATGGTGCTGATGGCACATGTATGAGAACTGGTGAAAGCAATCCAAGTGATGATTTAGGTCAAAATGGTGATTCTTATATCAACACTATTACTTGGGATTACTTTGTTAAAGAAAACGATGCATGGGTATTTAAAGGAAATATAAAAGGTACCGCGGGCGCTAATGGTTCTGCCGGAACAGATGGTGTATCTGTCTCTAGCGTTGCAAAAACAGGCAGCAATGGTTTAGTTGATACATATACAATTACTTATTCAGATGGTACTTCTTCAACATTTGAAATCACTAATGGCGATAATGGTACTAATGGCAATACCATTTTAGTGGGTATTGGTGCTCCAACAGGCGCTACAGGTGGTGTTGATGGTGACTCATATATCGATTCCAGTACTTGGAACTATTATTTAAAAGTTTCTAATAACTGGGAATTACAAGGCAATATTAAAGGCGCTGACGGTCGTGGCATTGCTAGTATTACAAAGACTGGCCCAGCCGCTGATGGCTTAACATATACATATACAATTACTTATACCGATGGTAGTGAACCATATCAATTTACTGTCACCAATGGTAAAAACGGCACTGCTGTTTTAACTGGCGATACTAACCCAACAGATCAAGGCGTTGATGGTGACTCCTATATCAACACCACAAGCTGGGACTATTTCGTTAAAGAAAATGGCTATTGGGTTAAGAAAGGTAATATCAAAGGTGTCTCCATTGTTTCTATTACTAGAACCGATGGTGATGGTACTCCTGGTACAGTCGATACATATACAATTACATATTCAAACGGCACAACTAGTACATTCACTGTCACTAATGGCGCTAATGGTGTTGATGGCCAAGATGGTAAGACACTTCTTACTGGTACAGGTGCTCCTAACAGTGCATTAGGTAGTGTTGGTGATTCCTATATCGATGTTGCTTCTTGGACACTTTACGTGAAAACCGCTGAAGACACCTGGACATCTAAAGGCTCATTTAATGGTGCGGATGGCGCTGATGGTACAAGTGTGACCATTACTGATATCTCTACATCTGGTACAGGTGTTGCGGGTACAAGCGATACTTACACAGTGACATTCTCTGATGGTAATACATTAGTAATCACTGTTTATAACGGCGCTAATGGTGCGGATGGCACCAATGGTAGCAGTCTTCTTACTGGTACAGTAGACCCAACCACTGAAGGTGTTGATGGTGACTCATATATCAATACAACTACTTGGGAATACTTCATTAAAGAAAGTGGTGCTTGGATATCTAAAGGCATTATCAAAGGCAATGATGGTACTTCAGTAACTACTGGCACAGGTGCTCCAGATAATAATGACGGTATCGATGGCGATTCTTATATTGATTTGGCCACATGGACATTCTATGTCAAAGAAAGTGGTGCATGGGTTGAACATGGTAATATCCATAACGAATTAGATAAATACGCTGTTAACTTTAATTTGAGTTATGACTCAGATAGTGATGGCGTTGATGATACATATACAAGCATCGTTGATGTTGAACATGGCCATAACATCAATAACGATAAACCAGCGGATCCTACTAGAGACGGTTGGATTTTCCAAGGCTGGTATACCGCTTCTGGAACCAAATGGGATTTTGAAAAAGATGTTATTACAAGTAATATCGTCTTATATGCTCACTGGGCCAAATTCAAAGTTGAAAATGGTGTTTTAGTAGAATGCACCGCGACAGGTGATGTAGTCATTCCAGATTTCTTTGATGGACAATTTATTACCGCGATTGGTGACAATGTCTTCAAAGACAACACCGCTATTACATCAGTTTCACTTCCATCCACAGTAACTTCTATCGGAAACAGCGCGTTTGAGGGCTGTACTTCCTTAACATCTATAATTATTCCATCTAGTGTGGAAACAATCGGTGATAACGCCTTTAAAGGCTGTTCTAACCTTACATACGTTTATACTGGTGGCGCTAACAGAGCCAATGGTGGTCTTAAGACCATTGGTGAATCCGCTTTTGAAGATTGTTCATCTTTAAAGAACCTTGTGATTCCAAGCAGTGTGACCTCTATTGGCGATAATGCTTTCAAAGGCTGTAACGCTCTTGAATCATTAGCTCTTCCATATATTCCAAATGATACAGGTTCTTCCATTACTGCGACATGGTCCACTGGTCATGGTAAACCAGATGATAGCTACAATGGATCCACCGTTTATTTAGATGAAGATACTTACAAGCTTTGGGTTCGTACAAATCCAAGTGACCCTTGGTCTGTAGTGTTTGATATGTGGTCTCCAAGCGCTATTAAATTTGGCATTGGAGATGGCGCTCCAAATAATGGTGATCATACCGATGAAGATGGTTACATCAATAGATTGAATGGCGATATATATGCATGGACAGGAAGTTCATATGCCTTATATTTTAACTTTATGACTTACCCAGCAATTGGTGTACCAGGTATTTTTGCTGCTCTTCCATCCACTCACTGTTCAATTGGTGCTTTATTTGGCGTTAACAATGACAGCTTACCTGCTTCATTAAAAACAGTTGTGTTAAATGGTAATACCGCCATTCCAGAAAATGCATTAAATGGCTGCACCCATGTTGAAAACATTGTTGTTTCAGGAAAACCATCATCTATTGGCGCTGGTGCTTTCCAAGGCTGTTCCTCTTTAAGAACAATCACCCTTCCTTATGTTGGTGGTGCCTCTTATGATTTAGATACCTCACTAACTTATTCATATGGACATGGCGAACCTGCTGCAGATTATAACGCCTCTAATGTTTATTTAGATCTTGATACCACAAATGTGTGGCAATATCTCAATGGTGCATGGGAATGCAAAATCGTTTGGTCTAGTATCACTAGCGATACTGTCTATGTTGATGCTGGCGCACCAACAATTACTCCAAGCAGTAATAATGATGTTTATATCGACTATCTCACTGGTGAAATGTATGGCTATAACGGTTCATCATGGGCTGTAGTGGCTAGAATAAATGAACTTGATCAAATGGGCTTACTTGCAACACCAACTGGTGTGACCACTACATATTTTGGATATGTTTTTGGCGCTCCTGACTATAATTCTCAAGTAAGCTATGTTCCAGCAAGTCTTGAGACCATCATTTTAACTGGCGGTAATGGCGCAAATGGTGATGAAATTACTACAGGTGCTTTCGGTGGATTAGCAAGTATTCAAACAATCATCATTCCTAATAAAATTAAGAGAATTTATAAGTACGCTTTCGCAGCTGTTGAATTAGATTCATTCGTGGTGCCTGAAAGCGTTACCAATATCGCCGAAGATGCTTTCGATCACGCAATAATTAGAAACTTAACAATTCCATTTGTTGGCATGGGTAGAACTCAAGGGCAACAAGAATTAGGTGCTATCTTTGGTGGTTATCAAAAATATATTGAAAAGATTACACTCACAGGCGGTAATGGTGTGGATGGAAATATCATTACACAAAGTGCATTCAGTAATTGTAAAGCCTTAGTATCTATTACTCTTCCAGATAACATTACTCGTATTGAACGTGAAGCGTTTAATCACTGCGAAGCATTAACATCCATTACTCTTCCAAACACTATCAATTATATTGGTCAATATGTGTTCTCATATTGTACAAGTCTCAGTTATGTTGGATTACCTGCTAATCTAACCGCTATAGACAGTTTTGCCTTTGATAATTGCTCCGCCTTGGAATATATCGTTCTTCCAGAAGGATTAAGAACTATTGGCTGGTATGCATTTACGCATAGTGGATTAAAGAATATTGTTATTCCTTCTACTGTGACAAGAATTGGTGCGGACTCATTCTCATACTGTAATAAATTAACAAGTGTATTAGTTTTAGATGGCGCTGATAAGATTGTTGAAAGTGGGGCATTTAGAAGTTGTTCAAACTTAAAATATGTCAAATTTGAATGTGCGATTTCTTCATTTGGCTACGCTGGTGGGGAATGGCTATCATCATACTGGAATCCATTCTTTGGTTGTAATAACTTAGAATACGTTGATTTAGGTAGAGATTTATTAGCCCCATCTGATGAAACAGATGCCGCGTTAACACCTTTCTATGAATTCAAGAATAACGCTAGTGGTGAAATCACAGGTGTCTTTGAAAATTTCAAACATTTAAAAACAGTTATTTTGCCTAACACAATTACCAAAATTAGTGAGAAGACATTTAAAGGATGTTCTAGCCTAACCGCTATTACATTACCAAGTGAATTAACTGATATTGATGCTAATGCGTTCGAAGACTGCTCTAATTTAGCCTATGTTTATTTCAATAAAAAACTAGAAACAATTGGTAATTATGCATTTGCCCATTGCTCAAACTTAAAGGCAATAAGCGTTCCAAATAGTGTTTCTTCCATTGGTAAAGGTGCTTTTGAAGCGGATAAGGCATGGACTCACTATGGTAACTTAAAACATTCATATTCTCCAGATGCCACATCAATCGTTGTGAATACATTCGATAATAGAACAACATCAGGTAATGATGGTGATATCTTCGTATGTACAGATACTGATCACTCTGGTTATGTTTATGTCCGTTATGGCACTGGCAATGATTGGAAATTAAAAGATAAAATTCACTATGGCTTTGCTAGTGGCACAGCTAACCCAACCCCAGCGGATGCTCAAGCTAATAGCATGAATCTTGTGTATATCAATACCAATACTGGTGAAATGCTCATTAACTGCGCTAGCACATTAGAAAACATCTCACTTCCATTCATTGGTAAAGATAATGGCAACAATAACAACTATAACTACATTGGTTATGTCTTTGGAACAGCAACTTATCTTGACAACCGCACATACGTTCCATATTCCTTAAAGACTATTATTATTAACAATGCAAATTACATTGTTTCAAACGCTTTTAATAAGTGCGTTAGTGTTGAAACAATCGTGGTTAATGGTATGGCCTCTTCTATTGGCTTAGCTGCATTTAAAGAATGCTATTCCTTAAAGAATATCTCATTACCTACAACTATCACTGCGATTAATATGAGTGCTTTCTCATATTGTTCTTCATTAGTGAACTTTGTGATTCCAAGTAATGTGAAAACAATTGGTTATTCTTCATTCTCAAACTGCGAATCATTAGAAACAATTTACTTACCAGAAGGTTTAACCACAATTGGCAGAGAATGTTTCTTTAATGATGTTTCTCTCAAGAGTATCTATCTCCCAGATTCAGTCACATCCGTTGATATTTGTGCTTTCCAAGAATGTACCGCTTTAACATCAGTTAGATTCTCTAACAACATGGACACAATTAGTCAACAAATGTTCTATGGCTGTACATCGTTAGAATCTATTGTTGTTCCAAGCAACATTCAAAGAATTGATCTTAATGCCTTTAATGGTTGTACTTCCTTGAAATATGCATTCTTCGAAGAAGGCATTAAAGTTATTCACGAATATGCTTTCCAAGATTGCGTATCATTAACATCTATTACTCTTCCAAATAGCCTTACTGATGTAGGTAGAGGTGTCTTCTATGGTTGTTCATCATTAGAATCCATCTCTCTTCCATGGGCTGGTGCTTCCTATTCATGGATGGGCGATATGTTAGCGGATGATAATATCGCTATCGGTGGTGCTCCTGATAATTCGGTTGGTAATAACAACGACCTTCTTGTGGACACCACAAACAAGAAAATTTGGCGAAAGATTGATGGCAAGTGGTATAGCCAATTAGTGTTCGTCCATGATGGCGAAACCGAACCAGGCGATATTACTTATGGTCATGGTGCGCCAGACTCATCTTCAGGCAATAGTTTCTATGCTGATTTAGATAACTTTGATTTCTATGAAATAGATCCAGTTACTCCAGGCGTTTGGCATAAGATTGGCAATCTCGATATCTTATTTGCAAAATTTGCCTATATCTTTGTCAGTCCTAGTGGTAATAGTACCTTCTCTACATTCAATAACGATACTTTAAGCAATCTCAAAACAGTGGTGATTACTAAAGGTTCATATAATCAAACATATGACCGTTATTTCATTCAAGAAGACTCATTTATGGGCTGCGCTGATATTGAACACATCAGCCTTCCAAAAGATGTCTACACAATTGATGATAATGCCTTCAAAGGTTGTACATCTTTAAAGACAGTCACATTTGAAAATAACGCTATCCTAGAAAGCTTTGGTAGAGACTCTTTCAAAGGCTGCTTAAGCTTAACATCAATCGTTATTCCTGATGGTGTTGTCTATATCTTTGATAACGCCTTTATGGATTGTACTTTGTTGAAGTATGTTGTCTTCCAAGACAATTCACATGTTGAAACAATCTATAAACAAGCGTTCGCTAACTGTACAAGCTTAGAATCAATTATTATTCCAAGCTCAGTGACTGAATTACAAATCGGTTGTTTCCAAAGTTGTTCAAGCCTTAAATCTATTACAGTGCCATTTGTTGGTAGCAACGCTACTTCAAATGAATATGCATATTTAGGCCATATCTTTGGGGCTACTAGTTATTCAGGAAATAATACATATATTCCAGCATCACTAAAAACAGTGGAAGTGACTGGTAATACTGATCTTGGAGAATATGCTTTCAATAACTGTCAAAACATTGAAACAATTCTCATTTCTGGTAATCCTTCACAAATCGGTAATAGAGCGTTCGCTAACACTTATGCTTTAAAGACCATCAAACTTCCATTTATTGGAAGAAGCGCCGATGATACAGGCAGTTATGGTCGTTTGCAGTATATTTTTTACGGTAATGTATCAAGCACGATTGAAACAATTATCCTTATGGGTGCTAATGGCACGAACCGTGATGTGATTCCTGATTACGCTTTCTCAGGAATTTCAGGCGTGAAGAATTATGTTCTTCCTGAAAATATTACAACCATTGGTAATAGTGCCTTCCAAAGCAATACTTCGTTAGAAACATTTGTTATACCTAACAGTGTTACCACATTGGGTACCTATGCTTTCAATTATTGCTCGAATCTTACATACGTCAAATTAAGTGAAAATCTTACTACTATTAGCAACTATTCCTTCAGGAGCTGTTACAAACTTAATAACGTTACTATTTCCAGCAATATTACTTCGATTGGAGAATACGCTTTCGATAGCTGTAATAGCTTAACCTCAATCAATTTTGAAAATGGCCTTTTGAGCATTGGCAGATACGCTTTCTATAATTGCAGTGCCTTGCAGGCAATTACCTTGCCAAGTACGTTAACAACAGTTGATGAATACGCTTTCTATCGTTGTAGTGCATTAATGTATGTTGATCTCGGGAATTGCAGTTCGTTAACCACTTTAGGTGATTATATGTTTTGGGATTGCAGTTTCTTATCTAATGTCAAACTTTCTTATGGCATTAAGAATATTGGTCAATACGCTTTCTCCAACTGTTATGCACTAGCGACAATTGACGTCAGTAGCGTTCAAACATTTGGCCGTTATTCGTTCTATAACTGTAGAGGGCTTACATCACTTAACTTTAATAGTTTCACCCTTATCGATCAAAATGCCTTCGAAGGTTGTAAATCGCTATCTTATGTATATTTCAACTTTGGAAATAGTACCGTTCGTTCAATTGAACAAAGTGCATTCCGTGGTTGCGTTTCACTTAAAGCAATTGATCTTGGAAATCGTTCCAATAGACTTGCAAAGCTCGGTAGATATGCCTTTGATGGTTGCACTAGTATTGAATCTCTTGTCTTGCCATATCTTGGAGAAACAGTGGATGACAATCCTTACTACCTTTCTGAGTTATTGGGTAATGACGCAGCAAACAATATAAGAAATATTTCATTGGAAGATGTCCACACAGTTAGAAATGGTGCTTTCAATGGCTTGAAATCATTAGAAACTGTTTCAGTCAGGGGTAATGACTGTACTAGTATTGGCGATGAAGCTTTTAGATCTTGTCCTAAATTAAGGAGTGTTAATTTACCTAGATGTGCTTATTATGGAAAATACCTATGTAGCGGATGTGTAAATTTGACTTACTTCTATGTTTCACATTCCAGCTCTGATGGCTGGGAATATGTTCCTGATTATTGTTTCTATGGATGCGTTTCATTAACAGATGTATATATGGATCATCACATGAAATCATTTGGTGATTATGCATTCTATGGCTGTACATCATTTATCGAATTCAGAATATATGGCGATAATCTTGAATCCATAGGTGATCATGCCTTTGAAAATTGTATTAATTTAAGTTCTTTCCCATTTAATGGCTCTTGGAATAAGTTGCATCATATTGGTGAATACGCTTTCCAAAATACAGCTTTTACATCACTTACTCTTAAAGCAAATGACAATTTAGAAATTGGTCGAGGCGCTTTTGCTGATTGCTCAAGACTTAAGTATGTCTATCTACAAGAAGGCATCAAATCCATTGGTAATTATGCCTTTGCAAATTGTTCAATTAAAGCAATCGTCTTACCTAGCTCCGCCGCTATTTCAGAGAGCGTGTTCTATGGCTGCAACGAATTAGAATCGGTGACTATTCCTACAATTGGCTTCGATCTAGACACTAATTATCCAAATTACTATTTTGGTAGTTTGTTCGGTTCCGATGAACCTAGTGAAGAAGCGAGCAATCCTTGCGTTCCAACATCGTTAAAAACAGTTGTTGTAACTGGTGATGGTGCTGTTGGCTATATGGCGTTTGCAAATTGTAACAATATTGAAACCATTAGATTTACTGGCAATCCTGTTTCTATGGCTTCAAACATCTTCTCTGGATGTACTTCATTAAAGAAAGTTATTGTTCCATATATTGGTGGTGGCACTGTTAATGGCATTTCTGGTGGTACAGAAGAATTGGGCATTATTTATGAATGGGACTTAACACCAATCGCCAATATCAAGACTAATCCAAGTACAACCGTTAAACTTGGCTATGTTAATTATGAATCTTATGATTCAACACCTGAATATTCAGTGGGTGATATTTACATCAATCCGTATAGTGGTGAGGCCTCCAGATGTACAGAAGTGCAAGACTACCTTAGTGAATGGGGATGCTGGGTATATACTTGGGAAGAATATACCGGAGATACTGGTTACGTTATTCCACATAAAGAAAATGGCTATTGGTATGTTGGTACCACAAATACAGGCTTTGCAGTCGGATCTAGTTACAATGATGTTCAATATGGTAATGGCGATCCTAACACATATGGTGCTTATATCGATAGCAGCACTTGGTATCAAACACCTTATGTCGATATGGATACTGGTGATTTCTATGGAATTACTTCCCATACATATGGTAATAATGGCGATCTTTACTATCGCACTGATGAGAATATTCTCTACAGAAAATATAATGACACATGGCATGTTGAAAATGCCTTTGGCAATGTTACAACCGGTGATGTTGCCCCCGACAACGCTAATGGCGATGATGGTGATCAATACATTAATATCGCTACTGGTGATTTCTATCGTAAAAATGCTGGTGTTTGGGAACTTGAAAGTAACCTCTTAGATCAATTCACAAGATTTGGTTACTGGTTCTCAGCATTTACCAATCTGGTTGGCATTCCAGAAAGCTTTGAAACAGTAGAAATTATTGGAAATATTACTGAAATCAAAGCAGGAACATTTGCTAACTGCGAATATATTAAAGAAGTCATTCTTCCTGATTCGGTTGAAACTATTGGCAATGGTGCTTTTGCAGGTTGTGAAAACCTTAAGAGCATTAATATGCCAACCTCCCTCAATTCTATTGGCGACTCTGCATTTGAAGAATGCTTTGCTCTTAAGATTGATCTTGAATTAACTGGCGTAACAATTGGAAAATGGGCTTTCTATAATACCGGTATCACAAGTTTGTATTTGCTAGATGTCAATGTGGTTGAAGAAGGCGCCTTCGCTTATTGCGTAAAAATGGAAGAAATGGCGCTAATAGGCACTACAAATATCGGTGATTGGGCCTTTAATGAGTGCACCACTTTAAAGAGAGTAAATATTAATGCAAATTCTAGTATTAATCTCTCTATTGGTGAACATGCCTTCCAAGGATGTTACTCACTAGATGATCTGTTTATCCATCTTTCTTTAATAACTATTAAATCATTAGGGGCCGAGTCGTTTGCGGAGTGTAGATCACTTCCATATATTGATTTAAGAAATCTAGACTGCGATATCTCTGATAAAGCCTTCCGTGAGTGTACTTCTTTACAATATGTTTATATGAGCAATTCCGCTAATATTACTTCCATTGGCGAAGAGGCGTTTGCTTATTGCACATCTCTAAGCTATGCTGAAATCGGCGCTGGCGTCAATAACATCAAAAATGAAGCGTTCTCAAATTGTGTTGGCCTAAAAACATTGAATATTAAATCAACAGCATCAATTACGTTTGGAGAAGATGTTTTTGAAAATTGTCATTCAATAAATAAGATTTACTATATTTCAGCCAGTGCCAATGCATCTGAATGGACAAGCAAGTTCTATGACAATTTACAAGGCTATGATAAGAATTATTTCAAAGGCGCCACAATTGTCTTCAGCGATGGAATTGCGTATCTACAAAAATATGATGGAACACTTGCTCCACAAGCATAATTAGAAAGGATTAATGATTATGGAAAAGAAAAAACTTATGAGTAGAGGTCTTAAAGTACTTCTTGTTGTCACAGCTATTGTGGCAGTTCTCTATCTTGTCTTCCTTGCGTTATTCGCTGTATTAGCGAGAACATCAGGAGATAGTGAATTAGGTGGTTTTAAAGCCATTATTATGTATTACTTACACGGCATGTTAGATTTAATTATCTTTAGATGCCCAGAAGGCAGTAACGTAATAGTGCATTTTGCCTTATCTATCTTCTTCTATGCTCTAGTGCTTTGCTGGATTATCTTCCTTATCGCTGGCATCATTGTCATGGATAGAAAAGAACGTAAAGTCATTTGGTGGGGCATTGTTCTAACATTCATTAATTTAGGCGTTTATGCATTATTCGCTGTTGGCGCTCAAAAGTATTGGCACATCATTAATGGTGTGGATTCATTTAAAGGTAATGGCGCTTTATTAGCGGTCACCTTAGTGATGCTATTATTTGGTGCGTTATTCTTCTTACTCGCAGTCTTAGCGTATTTCTGGTCTATCGTTGATTCTTTCTTAAAGCCAGGTAATGGCGCTAGAAAAGAATTATTCGAAGAAGAATATGTATATGATGATAGTCGTATTAGAGATATCGTTAGAGATGAACTCATTAAGAACCAACCATTTAAGGTCATTATTGTGGGTAATGAAAAACCACAAGAAGAACCAAAGGTTGTTAAAGAACCAGAACCAGTAGTGGAACCAGAGCCAGTCGTAGTGGAAGAACCCGCTCCAGAAGTAAAACCAGAACCTGTTAAGAAAGTTATTAAAGAACAACCTAAACCAGTTCTAGTTCCTACTGTTAAGTTCTGGGATGTTGCAAGAGAAGTCTGGCCACAATTAGATAATCCAAAGCCTCTTCCAAAAGAAGAAAAGATAGTGGAACCTGCTAACGAGGAAGAAGAAGGCTGGAATAGAAATAAACGCCAACCATTCTTAGTCCGTATTATTACCGCGGATTTAGACACTAAAGCTAACTACAATGAGATTAAGAATGAATTACTCTCATATGGTGTTAAATCACGTTTATCTCGTGGTGGTGATACATTCCGTTTAGGCGGTAAAGAATACGCGAAAATCTATCTTGTTGGTAAAACATTGAAAGTCTATTTCGCTTTAAGTCCAGAAGATTATAAAGATTCTACCTACCCAATTGAAGATGTTGGTCATAGACCAAATTACGCAGGTATGCCATTACTCTTTAAAGTCAGATCTAAATTATCTGTTAGAAGATGTAAAGAACTCATCAAAGCGGCCTGTGAAAAAGATGGTCTTGAACAAAAAGAAGTCAAGGATACCAACTGGGTTGATGAATTAAGAAAGCATAACGCTGAAAAAGTGAAAGCAAAATAATTCGTATATTAATAAAACAAGGCAAGCCGTGTAAACGCTTGCCTTTTATTGTCTGAGCCATCGTGCGAACGATGAGCGAGTTAAAACCCCCAGATAGTCTGGGGTGGAGGTAAAACTTATAGTTTTGCCCAATAAATAAAATCTCCTTACAATATTCATGCGGACCAACGCTTGAATATGAAAG
>JAFZLN010000075.1 GCA_017551465.1 Bacilli bacterium | reverse complement strand
TTCATCTCCTGGGAGGAGCTTCATAAAGTCAGTAAATAAATCAACATAGCTTGCGTATTGTGAAAAACCATTAACGGTTTTAAGTTCAGCGATGTAACGTTGAGTAAGACCGTTAAGAGAAATATTCATGCTCTCCGCGCCTTGATATGGGACCCAGTTAGTAAAGATATTATTTGTTGGATCAATACCATAACTATAAGATGTCGCAGCGACATATTCTTGTGGGATTTCTTTCACGAATTCCACTAAGTTGTCATCAATGGTATTGGTTTTGACCGCTGTTAAATCACTATAGCGGTTCATTAAGTAGTCAATCATTGAGTTAAGACCAACACGAGTGGAGGTATCAAAGTCAACAATCTTAGAATCGGTATCTTTATATAGACCCGTCATCAAAGATGTATAGTCAACGGTTTCTTCTTGGATTTGTAAAGGATAGCTTGAAAGCATATCATCTTGCATCTTATCGATATAGCCACGGACACCAGTCGAAGCGGCAAGAACCGTGGACACACCAAAGATACCAATGCTACCGGCAATGGCAACAAGTACTGTACGTTTACTCTTAGAGAATAAGTTAGCAACGGATAAAGCAGTAGCGGTAAAGAAGGACATGGAGCTCTTCTTCTTTTTACCTTTATTACCACTATCATCATCGGGATATTTGGCTAGAACGCCACACTTTGGACATCTATCTAATTGGTGTTGGATTATCGTGCCACATTTTGGGCAGCGGTAGACAGTCCTTGTTGGGCAATCAACACCATTGAATGGATTGCTATCGCCAGTAATCACACCATCGAACATTTTGACGATACGTGTGGCATATTTCTTAGCTAAATCTGGGTTATGAGTAACCATGATAACCAAACGGTTTTTAGCGACTTCTTTAAGCAAATTCATGATTTGCACACTAGTTTCACTATCAAGAGCACCGGTTGGTTCATCGGCTAATAAGATTTCAGGATTGTTCACTAATGCTCTAGCAATAGCGACTCTTTGCATTTGACCACCAGAGAGTTGGTTTGGTTTTTTCTTTTCCATGCCTTTTAAGCCAACTTTTTCTAAGGCTTTATAGGCTCTTTCTTTTCTCTCTTTTTTATCAACACCAGCGATTGTTAAAGCAAGTTCAACGTTCTTAGAGATGCTTTGGTGACCGATTAAGTTATAGGCTTGGAAAACAAAACCGATGGAGTGGTTACGATATGTATCCCAATCATAATCGGAATAGTTTTTCGTGGATTTATCTTTGATGATTAAATCCCCACCACTATAACGGTCAAGACCACCGATAATATTTAATAATGTGGTTTTACCACATCCAGAAGGACCAAGAACAGCGACAAACTCATTACGTCTAAAGTTAACTGAAACACCTCTAAGGGCCCTCACAGGCTCTTGGTTTTTCATTTCGTAATTCTTTTTGATGTTAACGAGTCTAAGCATGATTTCTTTCCTAATATGAGTGCATGATAATACAAAATAAAAGTGCCTGTCAATATACATGCACTTTATATTTTCGCTTTATTTTAGTTAGCATCTAATCTTTTTAAAGATTGTTTGCGATTAACCAAGTCTTATCGGTTTCCTTTTTGATGTTGTTTTGTAATGGATATTCCTTATTAGTGCCTGCTTCAACAGCAACGTTCTTCACCACTCTTTTGAGAAGCGATCGTCTTTTCAAAAAAATCACAAGGAAGATGATTAGTAGGTAAGCACTGAAGCCATAGCACACAAGGCTCGCAAATAAGAAAGCGATATAGTAGTCAAATGACTTTTGAAGGATAAAATAAAACGCTAAAAGAGCGGAGGCAATAACAAACATGATTGTACCCGCTAATGGGAATGGGCGAGATATACGAGCGTATAGTATTTCGGTGCTTCTAATCAAGTGATAGGAATTACCTTCAAATTTCTCTTTGTCTCTTTCAAAAGTAAGAATTACTTTATTACCATCTTCTTGTTGATCGGTTAGTTCATAGCCAAAAGCATTAAAGAATTCAATCTTTTCATCGACTTTTTTAGCGCTGACTTTAACGGTTTTAGTTTCCATATTTTTCCTTTAAGGCCTTCATCTTTTCTTCCGCTTGTTTCACAATCTTTTCTTCATCTTGAAGATATTTCATTAGTTGTCTACTACGGATAAAGAAAAGGAATGTATCAGTGAGCAATAGTAACATTGCAGGAATTAAGAAATAGAACAAGTTTGCTTTTGCATCGAAACTGCTTCTCAACGCTAAGACTAGAATTAGATACACTGTCATGACTACAAAAGCGAGTGCGACAGGAATGATGACTAAAATAAAAGGAATGAGGCGAGGAGAAGTCTCTTTTTCAATCTCCACCATCTCTTGGTAATATGGCACATTTTCATCACGCTCAAAAGTTAAAATACTTGGGGCGTTATCGTGCTTTTCTTCTTCTACTAATTTCCAATTAAATAGACCCATCAAATAAACTGAACGGGTCACAGAATATGAGTTAACTTTTCTTTGACATTTTTCCATAGCTCTATTTTATAGATTTTGCCAAATTCTAGCAAGTTTTATAGATAAAAACTATAAAAATTAAATAAAGTGACAAGTAAATATTGAATGTCACATTTTTACATGCTACACTTGTCGCGAATAAAGGAGACATATATATATGATGCCGAAAAAACATAGCACTAAAGATTACATCACTATTTCTTTATATTATTTAATGTCTAAGTTCGATTATGAATCCATCAGCGTCACAGATATTTGTGCTAAAGCGCGTGTTTCCAGAATGTCCTTTTATCGTTACTTCAACAACAAAGAAGACATCTTCATCAATTATTGCGATGAAAGATTTGAGGAGTTCTTCCAAATCATTAACGATAAGCACGTTGATGATATCTACTCCTTCTTACTTGAAGTCTTCTATTATATGAAGAAATATGCTCGTCAGGTGACCATCTTAAAGAGAGCAAGAAAAGAAAACTTACTCGTTGAAAAGTTCACTGACTATGGTTCATATATCGCTAGCCACACTTCATTAACCACAGAAAATAACATTATTAATAATCGTATCATCGCGGCATTTTTAGCCGGTGGCATCGCAAATATTTTATTGCTCTGGTTCGAATTAGGATTAGACCTTCCACCACAAGAAATGGCCAAGATGGCATATAGCATCTTCTCATCCCTTAACGTTGATCGTTCTAATAAGGAAAAGAAGTAGTCTATATACACCATAAAAAACATATTTCAAAGACAAAAAATCACAAAACTAGACAGTGTCTAAATTTGTGTTTTTTTTACTTTATTTTCGCCTAGAATATTAATAATATTAATGCACCGCTATAAAAGTGTGTCACCACTTAAAAATAGCTAATGAATAATAAAAAGTAGCAGAGGAACTACTTTTGTATACACTTCGGAAAAATAAGGAGAGATTTTTATGTTAAGAATCAAAAAAAGAGACGGCAATATTGAAGAATTTGATATTACCAAAATCGAAAACGCCATTGAAAAGGCATTCATGGCTGAACACAAATTCTATAATCATGACATCATCGAAATGCTCGCGTTACGCGTTACCAGTGACTTCAATCGTAAAGTCGTTAATGACACCATTGGTATCGAAGACGTTCAAGACTCCGTTGAAATTGTCCTCATTCAAGCGGGTTATGTGGATGTCGCGCGTTCATATATGATTTATCGTAAGCAACACCAAAACTTACGTGATATCAAAGAAACAAACCTTAACTATAAGAACGTTGTTGATAATTATTTAAAGATTAATGACTGGCGCGTGAAGGAAAATAGTACTGTCACATACTCTGTCGGTGGTCTTATTTTAAGCAACAGTGGCGCTGTTACAGCGAATTATTGGTTAAGTGAAGTCTATGATGATGAAATCGGAAACGCTCATAGAAACGCCGAAATTCACATCCACGACTTATCAATGTTAACTGGCTACTGTGCTGGTTGGTCATTAAAGCAATTAATCCAAGAAGGTTTAGGTGGCGGTCCTGGTAAGATCACTTCTTCCCCTGCTAACCACTTAAGCACTCTTTGTAACCAAATGGTTAACTTCTTAGGCATTATGCAAAACGAATGGGCAGGCGCTCAAGCCTTCTCCTCGTTCGATACATATTTAGCTCCATTTGTTAAGGTTGATCACTTAACATATAAAGAAGTTAAACAATGCATCCAATCCTTCATTTATGGTGTTAATACACCATCTCGTTGGGGTACACAAGCTCCATTCACCAACATCACCTTAGACTGGGTCGTGCCAAACGATATGGCGGAACTCAACTGTTTAGTCGGTGGTAAAGAAATGGACTTCAAGTACAAAGACTGCGTTGAAGAAATGGCAATGGTCAATAAAGCCTTCATTGAAATCATGATTGAAGGTGACGCGAATGGCCGTGGTTTCCAATACCCAATCCCAACATATTCCATCACTCGTACATTTGACTGGGAAGAAACAGAAAACAATAAACTCTTATTCGAAATGACCGCGAAATATGGTACTCCATACTTCTCCAACTACATCAACTCCGATATGGAACCAAGTGATGTTAGAAGTATGTGCTGCCGTTTAAGACTCGATTTAAGAGAATTAAGAAAGAAATCTGGTGGTTTCTTCGGTTCTGGTGAAAGTACTGGTTCTATCGGTGTTGTTACTATCAACATGCCAAGAATTGCTTACTTATCCACAGACGCTGAAGACTTCTATAGAAGATTAGATCACATTATGGATATCAGTGCTCGTTCACTTAAAGTGAAACGTAATACCATTACCACATTAATGGAAGCTGGCTTATATCCATATACAAAGAGATATTTAGGCAACTTCAATAACCACTTCTCCACTATCGGTTTAGTCGGTATGAACGAAGCTTGCTTAAATGCTCGTTGGTTAAGAAAAGACTTAACAAATCCAGAAGCTATTCAATTCACTAAAGATGTTCTCAATCACATGAGAAACAAACTTTCTGACTATCAAGAATTATATGGTGACTTATATAACTTAGAAGCCACCCCAGCGGAATCTACAGCCTATCGTTTAGCTAAACACGATAAAGCTTTATATCCAGATATCATTACCGCTAGTGAAAATGGTAGAACTCCATACTACACCAACTCTTCTCACTTACCAGTTGGTTACACAGAAGATATCTACAAAGCTCTTGATATCCAAGATGGCTTACAAACTTTATACACCTCCGGTACAGTCTTCCACTGCTTCTTAGGTCAAAAGTTACCAAGCTGGAAATCTTGTATGAATCTTGTTAGAAAGATCGCTGAAAACTATCACTTACCATACTACACCATGTCTCCTACATACTCTGTATGTAAAGACCACGGTTATATTACTGGTGAACAATATGTCTGTCCAAAATGTGGTAAGAGAACTGAAGTCTATTCCCGTATTACTGGTTACTATAGACCAGTTCAAAACTGGAACGATGGTAAGACAGAAGAATTCCAACACCGTAAAGTTTACGAACCTGCAAAATCTAAGCTCACACACAAAGTCACTGATGTTTTAGGCAGTCAAGATGAATGTGAAGAAGAAAAGATTGTCGCTAATGAAATCTTACTATTCGCCACAAAGACATGCCCAAACTGCAAGATGGCTAAGATGCTCTTAGATAAGGCTGGTATCAAATACAGTGTCGTTG
>JAFZLN010000074.1 GCA_017551465.1 Bacilli bacterium | reverse complement strand
ACGTGGTCAAGTCCTTGCTAAACCAGGTACAGTTACCCCACACAGCAAGTTCAAAGGTCAAGTCTACGTCTTAACAAAAGAAGAAGGTGGCCGTCATACCGCTTTCTTAAGTAACTATCGTCCTCAATTCTATTTCCGTACAACCGACGTCACAGGTGTTATCACACTTCCTGCTGGTGTCGACATGGTTATGCCTGGTGATAACGTCGAATTAACAGTCGAACTCATTCACCCAATCGCCATGGAAAAAGGTACCAAATTCTCCATCCGTGAAGGTGGCAGAACCGTTGGTGCTGGTACAGTTGCTGAAATTCTCAAGTAATTTCACTAAACTAATCAATAAAACTCATCTCGCTAGAGGTGAGTTTTTTTGTGTATACAAAATAGTAATTAATGTTATAATCTACTACTAAGGATAATAACTATGAAACAAGTATCTCGCATCATTGCTTCATTATTTGTGACAACTTGCTTATTGGGCTGCAATAATACTTCACCAATCACTAATTTAAAAGTGGATGTAAAAGGCCATTTTACTGAAGAACAGTTAAATTATCTAAAGAGTGAAGATTATACGTCTACAAGCCCATATAACGGCAATATGTCGATGTCTAAGCCAAACCCTGTGCGCTTTTCTTGGAATAGTGGTAAGGGTGAATATCATTTCACAATCACTAACGACTACGACAATAAAGAAATAAGTTATTTCACCAAGGATAATCCATTTGATTTTTATAATCCTATTCTAGGGGCTAATTACAAAGTAAAGATCAATTATAGAGGCTATGAAGAACAAGAGATTTCTTTTAAAGAAGAAGTCACTGTTCCAGGCCCAAGAAATATCTATATTGAAGGTGTTGAAAACATGAGAGATATCGGTGGCTGGGGCAAATTTGTTAACGGCCAATATCAAACATATATGAAACAAGGCATGATTTATCGTTCTGGTAGATTCAATGAAGATAAAGCCGAAACTGTCACACCGAGCATCACTAAAGATGGTTTATATGATATTAATCTTCTTTTAGGTATTAAAACTGAAATTGATTTAAGAAAGACTTCCACGAATGAAGTTGGTGGCCTAACTAATAAATCTGTTTTACATGATGATGTAAGCTATATTCAATTACCAATGGCTTATAACGGTAATAACATTCTTACCTTTAAAGGTAAAGTCAGTGGTGACGCATACGAATATGATAATCCAGCGATGATTAAACAGTTTTTTGAAACACTTGCGGATGAAAGAAATTATCCAATAGATTTCCATTGTTCTATTGGTAAAGATAGAACAGGCTGTTTATCTTACTTAATCGAAGGATTAATGGGATTTGATCAAGAAGCAATGTACCGTGATTATATGTTCACAAACTTTGCAGACGCTGGTCTATGCAAACTCACTGATGTCACTGATCGATATGGTAAGACATTAGATGAATATGAACATGGTGAAACATTACAAGAAAAAGTTTATAACTATTTAAATGAAGTCATCGGTGTTTCTAAAGAAAACCTCGATACAATTATCACAATATTAAAAGCATAAAATGGAAGAACAAACACAAAATATCATCGAACTTAAACCATTAAGTAAATGGAAAAGATTTCTCCTATTTTTAGGTGATTATTTTGTAGCCTTTATTCTTTCCTTTGCCCTTTTTAATTTAGCGGTTTTTCCTTTAGCTAAAGTGATCTGTGATACACAAACACGTAGTGAAAACGCTGCATATTTAGAACAACAAGCTTTAAATATGCTAAAAGATGATGGAATTTTATACGCTCCTTCATCCGCAGCGTCATTTGAAGACAGAGTCAATTACACCTTTAAAGTGTTCTTATCTTATTACGTATTTGATGATGAAAATATTCCAGAAGATAATCAATATGGTCATAAGCAAGAAAACGAAGTCGTTAGAACGTACTATCAAAATGTCATCAAAGATGAATCTTTATATATTAAGGATTTTAAAGAAGTGAATACTGATAATATGTTTGTCATTGGTGATGATGTGATGAGCATCGCTTTAAAAGACGAATATAAAAGTAAACTCGCTAACGAACTATTGGAAATCAAAGATGAAAGTAAATATTCTGAAGCGATGACTAATATCCGTGATCATGTTTTTGCTAAGTTATTCTATTTACATGTCTATAATCACATTACTGAAAATGACTATGTCAAAGGTGGTAAATCATTTAACAATCTTCTAAAAGAAGCATCTAGCATCATGAAATCATTACAGTGGGTCGCTAGTGGCTCCGCGATTGTGGCAATTATCATTTCTTGGGGCATTGTCTATGTTATATATCCAATAGTTAATAAAGAAAAACGCACAATTACCATGAGCGCTATGCGTTTAAGCAAGCTAAACTACAAAATGCTTTCGCCAATTACAAATAAAGATGTTATGATTCATTCTTTCTATCATTTTGTTCTTTCGATGAGCAGTATTTTATTCATGCCAATTCTCTATTTCGGATTAGCGTATTCATTTAACCTTCCTTTGTTATTTGTTTTAAGTGCAATTTCCTTGGGCTTAGCCATTATTTCAGGCGTGTTTATCTTTATTAATGAATATAATAGAAGTGCGAGTGATATATTAACAAATATTGTCCTTGTTCCAACAAGCGAAATTGATAATATGTATAGAGAGCGTTTAGAAAATGGAAATCGAGAAGAAACCAATCGAGAATAATGAAGTAGTGAGCGTTAACTACACACAACCAAAGTTCTGGCATCGCTGTATGGCCAATTTGGTTGATTTTGTTTTATTCGTTGCGATGTTTATTCTTCTTTTTATCGCCGCTAGAGCGATAGTAAGTGCTACTCCAGATTATAAACGCGTTGAAAACCGTATTGCTGATATTCAAGTTAATGAATCCGGTCTATATATGTATGATCCTTTAAATGAAGGCAAAATAGTGGACGTGGTCTATTGTTCAGATAAATACTTAAGCACATATGGTAGTGATTTTGAAGGTAATGATGCATCGGGAAGAATCGGTAAAGTAGTGAACTCCATCAATCAATTTATCGATT
>JAFZLN010000073.1 GCA_017551465.1 Bacilli bacterium | reverse complement strand
TAACATACCTGTTCTATCAGCACCACCCCAGCAGTGGAAGTAAACGTGTTTTTCTTCAGCGTTGGCTAAAGCTTCAAAGATTTCTTGTGGAAGATTTCTATCAGCGTTTTCAGATTCACTTGTTTTGTTTGGATCTGTGATAAAGCCAGCATAGGAGTTGATAGCGCATCTCTTATATTCAACACCTTCAACAGCGGAGTGATCTTGTTTACCTTGATATGTACCACTGACGGCTCTTAAGTCTAATTCAAGACCAAGATGCATATCTCTTTCAGCAACGAGTTGGACGGCTTCAGAATATGTCTTTTGGTGAGTACCACTATGTGAGAATTGGCCTTCGTTGATTTCATAACCACGGAAGATTAAACCTTGTCTAGTTCTCACACCATAGGAAGTCATGTAACCACCTAAGTCACGGACGTTGTTGACATCACCCATAGTCATAACTCTGGTATAGTCAGCAGTTTGGAATGTACCCATTTGAGAAGCATCATTACCATCGACTAATTGATAGTAGTAATTGGTGGCTCTCATTAAGTTTGGTAAGCTGGCGGATTCACCATCAGCGTTGACTGCAACTTCGTTGACGTCACTCTTATCTAATTGTGTCCAATAACGAACTTTGGCTTCAGAGAAATCTTTGTCGCCTTTTTCCCATTTGAGTTGGATTGGTTCGTTTTTGTATTTTTGTTTGTTGTTTAAGTATTGGCAAACGTCGACACCACCGGTTTCATCAGCAGCGTAGTTGATTTGGTTATCACCTGTTTCGGCTTTATCGTTCATCTTCTTAAGGTCTGTAGGACCGAATAAGTAAGAAATACGATGTGGATAGGTAATGTTCTTTTCTTGTTCATGCATTGCGTCAATGTAAGTCTTGACTTCGGAGGTAACACCAACGTTACTTTCGAGTTCTTTAAATTGGACTTCCATTGTCGGAGTCTTTTCTGGCTCCATTTGTGGTTCAGAACTGCTTCTTGGACCATTGTTTTGGCATGCGCATAAGCAAAGGGCCATGACAGCAGAAACTAAAAAATAGCTTTTTTTCATTATTAAATTCCTCTCATTTGTTGATTGGTTATAGTTTAACGAATAAATTTAATAGTTTCAATACTTGAAAAAGTATTAACAAAAATGTCGTGTGACAATCAAAAAAAGACCCTTAAGGCCTTTTAGTTTAAAAATGGTTTGTAGCTCTTGCCTTCTAAGATATCGGCAATTCTTTTACAGGCATGTCCATCACCATATGGATTCGCGGCATGCGCCATTTTGTGATATTCATTTTTGTCTGTGAGGAGCTTACTAAATTCGTTATAAATGACTTCTTCAGTTGTGCCCACAAGTTTGAGTGTACCAGCTTCCACACCTTCAGGTCTTTCAGTGGTATCTCTCATGACTAACACTGGAACACCATACGCTGGAGCTTCTTCTTGAATGCCACCACTATCTGTGAGGATTAAGTAGCTTCTGGCTTCAAAGTTATGACAGTCGAACACTTCAATTGGATCAATGATATGGATTCTATCGCAATCACCAAGTTCTTCATCCGCGGCTTTTCTCACGATTGGATTCATATGAATTGGATAGACAGCTTTGCAGTCAGGATGTTCATCAAGAACACGACGAATCGCTCTAAACATATTGTGCATTGGTTGACCAAGATTTTCTCTACGGTGCGCGGTAATAAAGATTAATTTATCTTTACCAACCCATTCAAGTTCTGGGTGAGTATAGTCTTTTTTAATTGTATACGCCATGGCATCGATGACGGTATTACCGGTCACATAGATGGATTTAGGATCTTTGCCTTCATCAAGAAGGTTTTTCATCGCTAATCTAGTTGGCGCAAAGTTATATTTAGAGACAATAGAAACAGCTTGTCTATTAAATTCTTCTGGATATGGAGAATAGATGTTATGGGTTCTAAGACCCGCTTCAACGTGACCCACTGGGATTTGTAAATAGAAGCAGGCTAAGGCGGTGACAAATGTAGTAGAAGTATCACCATGCACTAAGACGACATCTGGTTTCTCTTTTTCTAAGACTTCCTTGATACCATGTAAGATATTAGTGGTAATATCAAACAAAGTTTGACCTTCTTTCATGATAGAAAGATTATAGTCAGGGACAACATCAAATGTTTCTAAAACTTGAGTTAACATTTCTTTATGTTGACCAGTGACACAGACAACGGTTTGAAGACTTTTTCTAGTCTTTAATTCGTTGACTAATGGACACATTTTAATGGCCTCAGGGCGAGTGCCAAAGACAAGCATGACTTTTTTCATAATTAGATATGCGCTTCTTTCACTTCTGGAGTGGCACTATGGATGGATGTATCAACTGTGGTCATACAGTGAGTTGTTTTCTTCCAAACCTTTTGGTTACCACATTTGAATAAACCTGGGAAACCAATGATTAAGTCGATGATACAGATGAGGTACATAGCAAGCATATTTGGAATGAAATCCTTAAAGACACTCTTCTTTTCTTCTTTGGAACCGTCGTAGACGGAGGCAAGAGGAATAACAATAATGCTAAGGGCAGAGATGAAGTAGTTCATGATCTGGACCCATAAAGATGTATAGTTTGGATTCACGCCATAAATGGCACACATAATGATAAAGAACAAGTTAAGTGGAATAAAGAACGCTACGAGAAGACCGAAGAATCTACCAGAGAGATAGAAGATACAGTCAATCTTCTTAAAGAAGTTCTTGATAGTAAATGGGTTGAATAATTGGATCAATAAGATTGGAACACACTTGAAGAAGAGGTACCAGTGACCTTGAGCCCATCTAGTCTTTTGCACCATCGCTTGTTTAACTTTGGTTGGCTTTTCATCGTAGATACGAGCGTTGCCGTTATATTCAATACGATAGTTTTTAATTGTGGCAGTTGTTTGAATTTCTAAGTCTTCAGTTAAGGATTTGCAGTTATAACCACCGATTTCTTTTAAGAACTTAGTGGACATTGCAAAGCCAGTACCACCAATGCCTGGAACGAGGTGAAGCTTTTGCTTACTCATTTGCCAGAAGGCGTTCATAACACGGAATGATTCGAAATAGCCACGAGCCACTAAACCTTTTTTGTTCTTACTATCTAAGTAGCATTGAATCATGACAGGTTTTTTCTTGGCTTTACAAGCGGCATATTGGCTGTTGATATGTTTCATGATATCTGGGTCAACAAAGTTGTCGGCATCAAAGATGATCATCATATCATAATATGAATAGAAAAGATGTTGGCTTTCAAGAGCGTCGATAGCCCATCTTAAGGCATGTGGTTTACCACGTTTATTGATATCTTTTTCTTTTCTGACTAAAACGTGGAAGTTTCTTTTACCGGATTCCTTAATGGATTCACGTAAGATATTCGCGGTATCATCAGAGCAGTTATCAGCGATGAAATAAATATCAAATAAATCTTCTGCGTATTCAATGTGTGTGTAGTTTTCCACAGTTGCGGCCACAACTGGACCTTCGTTATGGCAAGGGACAAAAACGCAGAATTTTAATTTGTCTTCCACCATTGGGTATTTTTGCTTATGAGCAATCATACCGACGATATAAAGGAATGTGTAGTAAATAACGTTTACTTCACAGATCCAGAATAGAACGATAAGGATTTGTCTAATGACTTCTAATGCTTCAAGCATATCTCTTTCTCAACTCTTTTCTTTAATATACATGCGAGCGTTATCTACGCGAGATAAACGCTGCCGAAAAGACTACCAATATTGCTATTAAATGTCAAGTGGAAACAAATAATTCTATTATTT
>JAFZLN010000072.1 GCA_017551465.1 Bacilli bacterium | reverse complement strand
CTTCTTTTAAGACTTCTTCTGGTGACTTATCAATGGAAACACAGTTTCTAAAACAGGTGATGGTTTTCATCATAAACATCGCCGCTGGAATACCTTTACCAGAGACGTCAGCGATTAATAAAGCGATATGGTCATTATCTAATAAGAAATAATCATAGAAGTCACCACCGACTGTTTTAGCGGCTTTTAATTCCGCTTGGATTTCCACGTCTTCACTAGTGACAAATTCCGTTGGTAATGTCGCCATTTGAATATCTTTAGCAACATCTAATTCTGTCTTGGTCTTTTCTTGTTCACTGTTAACATGGATTTCCTTCGCTAATAGCTTATATGTTCTAATGTTAAGGGAATTAGAAACGATAAAGATTAATGTTAAGAGCAACGCTCTTGGTAAATAGTTATAAATAAAGACTTGTAAGTATCTATTTTGGCCGTTCACTAATTGTTCGTGTAAGAAGTCATAACGTTCTTTAATACCAAACACTTCAGTAGGATCGTTACCCACTACTTCTTTAACACCTAAAAGGTTCGCATCATATTCACCCACGAATAATGATAAATATAAGCACAATAGCATTGCGCTAACAGCGACAGCAAAGGACACCCTTCCTAGCTTAGGATTATAGTAATGGTTGGTCATGATAATACATAAGGCCCAACCAATAAATGAGTTACGTGGAAGGATGATATTTAACGCCACGATGACAAGAATGAAAGAGAACACCACGAAGAACTTATAGTTTGGTTTCTTCAAGATGTGCTTAAATTTGAAGTTATAAAGTAAAGGTGTAAATAGAACAAGGATACTAATTGGGAATAAGACGTTAATCAAAGGCATGATTTGATTGGAGGCATAGAAAATCCCTGTTAAATAAAGAATCCAGACCACTAGTAAGAGGACACCACCAAAAGCGTTAGCGATACCCATTTGCTTATTAGCGTCGGCTTCGTTATCGTAATATGCTTCTAGATATTTATTTCTTTCAAACTCTGTCATGTTAGATTCCTATATCAATATCGTTATATTTGTCTAATAAGGCCACTAATCTGTCCTTACAGCCATTTAATCTCTTAGTGTTATCCTTTTGATTAGTTAATGTCCACCACACCATATGGATATAGCAGACTAAAGCAACCTTACCTTTGATAGATTCATCTTCATTACCAAAGTATAGACGAATAATATCGTCATATAGTTTCTTGCAGTATTCTGCACTTAAGCCAAAGAACTGTTCATTGTTACCTGGGCAGTCTTCTTCAAAAGCGACATATGGGCAACGTAAGTTCGCTAATTCGAATATTGGATGACCCACGGATAAGGTATCCATATCAATTAATAAGAATTCTTCACCTTGCACCATGATGTTTTTAAAGTGACAATCGCCATGCACAAATGTGCTTCTATCAGGAACATTCTTAATTAACTCTAAGGCTTTTTGATAATGAGCATCATCAATAATGCCTTTTAAAGCCTCAGCTTTTTCGATAAAAAATTTCTTAATATTAGGTACTGCGGGATCAAAGCATTCAGTACTATTAATCTTCTTTAATAAGTCGACATATTTATTTAATAATTCTTCATACTTTTCTGGATACTTGTTAAAGGCGTTTTTAAGAGACATACAGTCAAGCATTTCAAATCTAACGCCTAACTTATCTTTAACTTTAACGATATCGAAAGATATCGCTGTTGGGATGCCTAACACAAATGCTTGTTTAGCAAGTTTTAATTCTCTTTCAATTTGTTTTTCATCACTAGTTCTATTAAAGACCTTAATAATCGTGTCTTTATCAATACGGTAAACTGTGGAGAAGAAGCCTTCACCAATGATTTCCGCGCCATCGACTGACATTTCTTTAATAGCTTTTTTCACATCCATGATGTTGGTAAAACCAGTCATTTGTAAAACATCATAAACATCAAGTCCGGCATTTATAACATGGGTATCATCGTATTTTTGTTTTAGTTTCAAAACAATACGGAGACCCGCACTTGAGATGTATTGGAGTTTAGCAAAATCTAAATATAATGTTTGAAACTTATTTGCGCTGACAACATCATCAATTTCTTTTTCAACGGAATCAGAATTATAGGAGTTTAGTTCTCCTTCAAAAAATAAGGTCAGCAAATTATTGGAAAGATCAAAACGCATATAGTATCTCCCTTATATGTATTTCTTTGCTTATATTATAACGGGATATGCGTGGGCGCGCTATTGAATTATGCGACGGACTGTCTCACTAATTCTCTAGCGGTATCGTAGATATTTTTACCCGCTGTGGCATTGATGCTATAGTAGGCACAATAAACATGTGTTAATTCGTAATTATCAACGATTCTATCTTCAATACTGACATATGAATAATCATCTGAGAGTTTATATGTAAAAGAGCTATCGCCAAAAGAATCATCATACTTTGTCATATCGATTTTAAATGAAGGTGTAGGAATATAATGATTAATTGATTTCTCGTGTTTAGTGGTTGCGATTAAATCTATTAAATCATCATCTCTATCGAATAGGCATTCAAGACGGCTAATATACATATTGAATACCGCGTTAGTGTCTGATTTTAGACGGTTAATAAAATTCTCTATTTTTAGCTCTTCTTCGGCATCTTTTTGGCATACTTTTTCAAGTTCTACACGTTCATTGATATACGTTGAAGCTTGAGTATAGATGGTCATGGCATTTTCTTTATCTATTGTGTAAAAGAACTTATGAGCATTTTTTGAAGTATTAACGGTAAGTTCAATATTACCGTCGGTATAGATCTTCAAGTCGGCATTTTTAACAGTGGTATATTCAAAATACGGAGTAACTGTGTGGTAGATAATGTAATCTTCAGTAGTTGGATTGATCTTGTTAACTTTTTGATATTCTTGTTTCACAAGTAATTCTTTAATCTGCTTTTTATTATCCTGAATAGAACCTTCGTTTTTCTCATTAAGATAGGCTGAACATTTAACAGATGGGCCATTTTGATTAAAGTTAAGCATTTCTAAAGGTGTGTCCCAATCTTTGACGTCGGCTTCTGTAAGAGTATCAATAGCATGGCAGCCTGAAAGTGATGTTACCCCTAATAAACCGATTAATAACATTACTTACTTTTTCATAGTTTTATTCCTCGCTACTTGATGATGGATTTGAACTACTGTTACCAAATGGATTCTTTGGCGCGCTGAGTTCAAATGCCCTATTCATAATGTAATCAATTGATTCCATATCAACGGTATTAACGATCTTCTTTGAATAGTCTCTATAATATTTATCTTTTGTTTGATAGTAAGCTTCCGCCACTTGAGTACTCTTATCTAAACGGAAAGACCAATTAGTGCCATCAATAAAGATTGTGGCAACACCATAACCACTTTGAGAGGCACGCATATCGTAGGTAGCATTCTTAAGAGCGGCCACGATTGTACCATCATCTTTAAATGTAAAGGTGTAATATCTTGGTTCCTCTTCATCAGTGACGAAGTGGAATCTAATGTCTAGCACTTCAATTTTCTCCATCATTTCGATAATGGAATGCATATCCATGTCTTCAATCATTTGGTTATATTCGCGTTCAACGCGGTCCATTTCTTCTTGCTGTCTTTTT
>JAFZLN010000071.1 GCA_017551465.1 Bacilli bacterium | reverse complement strand
GTTAAGTTTATATAGAGATAGCTTAGAGTTCTTAGCGATGATATTAGCAAGTGTGGTTTTACCAACCCCTGGAGGGCCATAAAAAACCATATTTGTTAAATGGTTTGATTCAATACTTTTTCTAAATACTGAGCCTTCGTCTAAAAGATGGTGTTGACCCACCATTTCTGATAATGATTCAGGACGTAAAAGATCCGCTAAAGGCTTTTGCATACCTAAATCATACAAGCAAATCTATAAAAAATAAATAAAAGATAAGATTATCTACTGATTGGTTCTCTTGTTAAGAGAATCTCATTTGTGGCTACGCTTAAAACGATTGTGGATGCAAACTCAATCACAAAGTTCCAGCCGACAACGGCTAATAGAATATAACCCCAGGCATCTAGAGCGTTTCTACCTTCCGCAAAAATCCAATCTCTAAAGAAGATGAAACTACCAAGAATGAATAGACCTGTGTTAATTAATGGTACAAGCGCAGCTGCAATAGGCGTTGCGCCATGCGCTGTGATGTTCTTCTTGAGCCAGTGATACACGAGTGAGCTTATCACGCCTGCTAGAGTGCACTTTAGCAAGCAGACGACCACGGTGCCTGCAGGTGACATAGGCATGAAGAAGCCAATTGTGGATGGTGATAGCAAGGCCATGATGCCATTAAAAAAGCCCAATATCGCTGCAGATATGGGTCCACCAACAATACCAGCAATGACAACAGGAACCAAAGAAAGGTTAATGTTTGCTGGTCCGATTTGTAAATAGTTACCGATTAATTGGAAAATGATTTCCATTGCTAACAAAAGTCCGGTAATAACGATTGTTTTTGTGTTGAAATGTTGTTTCATAATTCCCCCTATAGGCCATAAAGGTCCCATGAGTACGACTTGATTATACTTAACAAAGTCTTTGCAATAAAGCAAAATATATACACAATACAAAAAATTTGTATTAAAATATAGCCATAGGGAAATCCAAGGATACTATAATTGATGAATATTAAAAAAATTGTAAGTAATGCTACTGATGGTCTTTTAAACGACAGTTTTCGCCAATCATTTTTAGTAATGGTACTTTCCGCACTATTGGCAATTATTATTGGCATCTCTGCAGTTACCCACTTAGTAAGTGACGAAGAAAAACTCTTCGGTATCATTAGTTTGATTGCTTTTATCATTGCTACAGCAATCTTCTTATTAACACTATTCTTAAATAAATATCGCGCTGTTTGGCGTCGTATATTTATGGCCGCCATTGTTTTATTCTTTGGTTACCTCTGCTATGACGGTGGTCCTGATGGTTTCTTACACATCTGGATTTTATTAATTCCTGCATTCTCATTCATCACTTTTGGTTTAGGCGAAGGCTTTATTACTGCTGTACCAGTATTCTTAACAATGATTGCCTTCTTCTGGTGGCCATTAGCAGATTTCCGTAAATATGCCGCGGAACAAGCATCATTCAATGTCATCGATCAACAAGTCGCTACTTTCTCCACTAACTTTAGATTACGTATCACTCTTCTTTATGTCGTTTGCGTTTTCTTAGGTTTCTTCGCTGAATTAGTGCGTAATGTTGCGGCTAAACGCTTAAGAAAATACACAGATAACTTTAAGTACGCTTCCATGCATGCTACCTTAACAGGTTTAGCTAACCAAAACTATCTTGCTAAATATCTTGATGATATTTACGCAAAGAAAAATGAAGGTACTTCCCTTGGCTGTTTATTCGTTGACGTTGATAGTTTTAAAAACGTCAATGATACATATGGTCACTTATTCGGTAACATCGTTCTTATTAAGATTGGTGAAATCCTTTCTCAAGAGAAAGAAGCCTTTGTCTGCCGTTGGGGTGGCGATGAATATGTTGTCTGCTTTGAAAACATTAGTGAAGATGTCTTAATGCGTATTGGTGAGAAGTATCGTGCTTCTATCTCTGCTTGCAGATTTAAAGACTATCCAAAATTCCATATCACTGTTTCCGTTGGTGCGGTTGTTATCGCCGTTGATGAAAACTTCAACTTCGACCACGTTCTCGATTTAGCGGACTTCGCTAATAGAACAGCGAAAAACAATGGTAAAGATAACGTTTACCTCGCTAAAAAAGGTCAAATATCCGCTTAATTACTTAAGTAAACTTTGTAAATAATCGTTAACTTCTTGTCTTGAATTTAAGATATGGACGTTAACGTTTTTATATTGTTTTAATAGTGTTTCTTCTTCTTTTCTGGTGCGTTTTTCATAATCGATTGTCCATTCGATTAATTCCACAGCATCCTTTTTGGTTTCCACCCATGGGATGTCGTCTCTTTCTTCACCAATTCTTTCTAAGATACCTTCAATGCATTCCTCACGCGGCATCTTTAAAAAGAAGACGTCTGTCGCGTATTCTAAGCGTTGTTTAAGGGTATCATGGTAATTTCCATCAATTATCCAGTTTTCCGTCTTTAGATAAGGTAAAAGCTTTGCTTCTAGTTCTGGATAAGATATTGATGTTTTATCTTTATTCCAATAGAGATTATCCATATGAATGACAGGTAAACCGTTTATTTCGCTTAACTTTTTAGCAAAATAAGTTTTGCCCGCACCTGGACAACCTATGACTAATATTCTTTTCATGCTTATTATCTTAATGATATTAATTTAAAAATCAAAGTATTTAACAAGACAAGAGGGTAAAAACTCGTTATATTAATGCTATGGAACAACTTACAAAACAACTTATTGCCTTAATAGATAAGGACTTACCACTTATTACTAACCTCAGTAACGCCAGCGCACTTTTAAATACTTTAGAAGATATCAACTGGTGTGGCTTTTATCTTAAAGATGGCGATGCTTTATATTTAGGACCTTTTCAAGGTGATGTCGCTTGCACAAGGATTCCATTAGATAAAGGGGTCTGTGGTAAAGCCGCGAGAGAAGCAAAGACTATCATTGTTCCTAATGTTAACGAATTCGCTGGTCATATTGCCTGCTCTAGTTTATCAAAAAGTGAAATCGTCACCCCTATTATTGTTAATAACGAAGTCAAAGCGGTCATTGATATTGATGCGCCTATCTATAATCGCTTCAATCAAAACGATCAAAAGTTATTAGAAGAACTTGCTAGTGTACTAGCCCCACTATTTATATAACTCTACTTTAGTAGAAGACATAAACTCTACTACTCATTCTATTTGCTAAGAGAACACTCTACCTTATAAGTAGAGTTTTTATTTTAAGAGTTCACTGACCTTTTAAATACTTATCGTTAAGATAATGGCAAACAGGAGGACAGAGTTATGAGCTATCGTGAAAATATCGAAGAAATCAAAATTCCAAAATACACTAAAGGGCAGGAAGCCTTTAACACTATTTCGCATGTTCTTGGTATTCCTTTAGCGTTCATCATCCTCTTTATTGGTTTATATCGTTTATTAGTGAGGGCTATTGATATAGCGACATTTCTCGGTTTATTAGTCTTTGTTATCACTATTGTTGATGCCTATTTTGTTTCAAGCTTATATCATGGAACAGATGCGACTTTATTTAATAAAAAGTTATTTAGAGTTTTAGATCATTGCATGATTTATCTTTTAATCGCTGGAACATACACCCCAATATGTGTTGTTTTGATGAGTGAACATGTTGTCGGTCTTATCATGCTTATTATTGAGTGGTCTTGTGCGATTGTTGGTATTGTTTTAAATGCTTTCTTCTTCAAAAGCAAAGCAGTTCAAATTATATCCTTAATATTATATTTAGCTATGGGCTGGTTAGTTTTATTCTGTGGTGGCTTCTTATACATGAGTGCACTTAGCTTTGGTTTTGTTCTTGCAGGTGGAATTGTCTATTCCATTGGCTCCGCGCTTTATGCGATTGGTAAAAAGAACCTCTATCTTCATAGTGTCTTCCATGTCTTTGTTTTAGTGTCCACAGTGCTACAAGCAATTGGCGTATTAGTGATGTATTTTTAAAAGAAAAAGAGGCAAAGCCTCTATTTTCCATCGAATTCTTTCTCGGTTTTATCAAGAGCTTTTTTCACTCTTCTAACCATCGAGTTACCTTTAGACTTTTTCACATTGATTGGTTCAAGTCCTCTGAGTTTTCTTTGTTCTTGTAACGCTAAGGTGACTTCTTCTTTAGTGGCCTTTGGTCTATCCTTACTATCTTCTGGATTAACAGTAACTTGAGGATATGGAATTTGTACATTATTTCTCTTAAATAAGAGATAGAATTCTCTCTTTAGGTCTCTTGTTACTTGGAATCTATTTGATTCATCAGTGAAAGCGATAACTAAGAAGTCCACAGAAGAAGCGGTAATGTTAGGAACTTTGGCTTTTAAAGTTTCGATTTCTTGAATGATAAGAGCTTCCACTCTTTCGACATCTTCATTATAAGAAACAGATAAGGTGACAGAAGCCACGCTTCTCATACGAGACATATTCACGACAGTGGCGATAGAACTATTAGTAATAGATTTGATGTTACCGCCAAAGTCTTGAAGTTTAGTGGTCTTGAGACCAACATCCACGATTGTGCCTCTAAAACCATCAATAATGACGGTATCGCCAACAGCGAAATAATCATCAACGACGATGAAAATGCCACTGATAACGTCTTGAATAAGGGATTGGCAGCCTAAGCCGAT
>JAFZLN010000070.1 GCA_017551465.1 Bacilli bacterium | reverse complement strand
GAAGAACCCGCTCCTGAAGAAGCTCCAGAAGAACCTGAAGCCGAACCAGAAGAACCTAAAGAAGAATAATTAATATTCATATTTAGATAATAGAAAGCCGCAAGGCTTTTTATTTATGCCTAGTTATATTACAATGAATATATGAACATTAACTTAATTACACTCTATAGCTTCTTAAGCAAAAAAGATGAAGCTCTTATTAAAGAAGACCTTTTGTTTGTTGATGAAATCAACAATTATTTGATGAATGACGATTTATTGATACTAGAGAACGCTAAGGACGCAGTTTTTAATATTATCCTTATCGGTTCAGGTGGAACAGAAAATCTCTTCTTAAAACGCCTAAATGAGTTACCAGAACCACTCGTCATTTTATCAACGTCTAGAAACAATTCTTTACCAGCTTCTTTAGAAATCAAAACATATTTAGAAAATCATAATAAACTTTGCTTCTTATTAGTGGGTGACGAAAATCACATTGCTAATATGATTAAACATATTGCCACGATTATTAATGCTTATAACAATGTCAAAGATAATCGCTTAGGTTTAATCGGAAATCCTTCTAGCTGGCTCATTGCTTCACCAGTGGAACCGAAGATGATTTATCAAAACTTTAAGCAAAATATCGTGAAGATCAAGATGAAAGAACTTGAAGATTTAATTGAGCAAGAAGAAAAAGAAATGCTTGATATCAAGATTGTTCCTCACGCAAAAGAACTCATTGCAAAAGCGGAATCTCGTGATGACTTACAGTTCTCTCTTGTGATCTATAATGCCCTTAAAAAGTTAATCGCAAAGTATCAACTAAATGGGTTAACAATCCGTTGCTTTGATATTTTGAGAAAATACAAACAAACAGCATGTTTAGCCTTAGCGATGCTCAACGAAGAAGGCATTACATCTGGCTGTGAAGGGGATGTACCTAGCTTAGTTACTATGCATATTGTTAATTCATTAACAAATCGCAGCTCTTTCATGGCGAATCCATCAAAATTCAATTATGAAGATAATTCCATCATGCTCGCGCATTGCACCGTCCCGCTTAATATGGTGACATCATATAAGCTCACAACACATTTTGAAAGTGGGTTAGGAATTGGTGTGAAAGGTGAACTCCCAGAAGGCCGTATCACACTATGCAAAATTGCGCCTGATTACACCCTAGATAATACCCTTTGTATCCCAGCGACTTTGAAAGAAAATCTCTCACTTCCTGGATACTGCAGAACGCAAATATCGGTTGCGTTGGGTGAAGAAGGACTCCTTGAAATTCTTAAGGCCAGCTTTGGGAATCACGTTATTGTTTCCTATGGCGATGTCTATCAAGACTTCCTTCCTTTGCTCTCTTTATTAAGACGATAATGTGCCGTTTTATGTGACAATGTTAAGATTTTATTCTCCATTGTTTGACATAAACCCGTTTACTATGTAAAATATCACTGCTTTATGGAAAAGAACACGAATACCCAAGTTTATTATCACACCCAAGATATCAAAGACGCGACCAGAGCCGCTGCGCTTGCATGCTATGGTGTCGTAGATATCGCTAGACGCGAAGATACTCTCCGCGTTGACAAACGCATTAAGAAAGGAATTATCGAGGATCAAGCGATTTATGTGAAGAAATTCGCAAATCGTACTTTTACCGTCGACGTTTATTTAGTGCTTTCTAACGAAGTTAAGATTACCGAAGCTCTCGTTGAATGCCAAAAAACCATTATGTACCAAATCAATAAGCAATTTAATAAATCCTGCACAGGTGTAAACGTTTACGGTGAGCAACTATCCTCTCACTAATACATATGAGAACTTTAAACGGACAGTCTTTAAAACAGCTTCTTATTTCAGGAAGCAATAATTTATACAACCACTATCCAGAAGTGGACGCTTTAAACGTCTTCCCAGTCCCGGATGGCGATACTGGCATGAACATGAATTTAACTCTTACTTCTGGTAGTAAAGAAATTCAAAACCGTAGTGATGAATCCGCTTACGAAATTAGTAAAGTTTTCTCTCGTGGCTTATTGATGGGCGCTAGAGGCAACTCCGGTGTTATCACTAGCCAAATCTTCCGTGGCTTCTCTAAAGGTTTAGATGGTTTAGATGAAGTTGATGCACAAGCTTTCTCCGCTGCTTTCCAAAAAGGCGTTGAAGTGGCTTATAAAGCGGTTGTTAATCCAGTCGAAGGTACAATTCTTACAGTTATCCGCGAATCCAGCCAATTCCTTGCAGATAACGTCAAAGATAACATGAGCATTGAAAAGTGCTTAGATCTCATGCTTCAAGAAGCAAGAGAATCCTTAAAAAGAACCCCAGAATTATTACCAGTCTTAAAAGAAGCTGGTGTTATCGACTCTGGTGGTGCGGGTCTTATCAGAATCTTAGAAGGTATGAGAATCGCTGCTGGTGGTGACTTCGTTGAAAGAAGCCAAGCCACAGCTACTGAAGCTCAATCCTCCACAAACGAAGATGAAGAAGAAGGCTATTTATTAGAATTCGTCTTAAAACTTATCAAAGATAAGAAACCATTTAACGAAAATAGATTCTCCAACATCCTTTCCACTCACGGTGACGACTTAGTGGTCAACGTTAAAGAAGAAAGCGTTAAAGTCCATATTCGTGTCTTAAATCCAGGTGATATCCTCAACTACGCACAACAATATGGTGAATTCCTCAAAGTTAGATTGCTTAACTTAAAAGAAGGCGAAACCGCTGAAGATCTCGGCTTCGAAGAAGAGGAAGAAGAAAATAAAGAAAAAGTCGAATACGCAATGATTGGTGTCTCTGCTGGTCAAGGTATCGAAGACTTCTTCAAAGAAATTGGTATTTCCGTCGTTGTTAAAGGCGGTCAAACCATGAACCCAAGTAGTGAAGATTTCGTTGGTGCGATCAAGAAAGCCAACGCGCATAACGTCTTCATCTTCCCAAATAATTCCAACATCGTTATGGCGGCTTCTCAAGCCTGCGAAATGGTGGAAGATGCTGACACCAATGTCTACGTCATTCCAAGTAAGACAATTCCTCAAGGAATTAGCTCTGCGATTATGTTCAATCCTGAAGCTGATCCAGAAGAAAACTTCCGCTCTATGAAAGCGGCCTTAAAGAATGTCAAATCTGGTGAAGTTACATTCGCAATTAGAGATACCGAAATCGGTGGTGTCAAAGTGAAGAAAGATGACTTCATTGGTATCTTCGAAAAAGACATTGTCGTTGATAATCCAAACAAGATTGAAACACTCATGACCTTACTCGAAAAGATGATTGATGAAGATTCAAGCATCATCACCATCTTAGTCGGTCAAGATGTTAACGAAGAAGAAATGAACCAAGTCTCTGAGCTCATCGCTGAAAAATTCTCCGATCTAGACTTAGATATTAGACAAGGCAACCAACCAGTTTATTCCTTCTTAATCGGCGTTGAATAAACCGAAATAAACATAAAGATAAAGACCACATAAAACGTGGTCTTTTTTCATATTTTAATATATTAAAAATAGTGGCATAATATAAGAGAACAAAACCGAAAGGAAAATATATGAAAACAAAATTAAAACTTTTTTGCGCGCTTTCCGCTGTCGCTTTGTTATCTTTAACCGCTTGTGGTAACACCAAGTATGCAGAAGAAACAGATGAAGCCATTATCAATCAATTAGAGGTCGTCAATCGTGAAGATGGCGTTTATGGAAACATTTATCTTCCAACTGAAATTGAAGGCGCTACAGTGACTTGGAAAAGCTCTAATCAAAAAGTCATCGATGCTAAAGGCAACGGTGATATGGCGCCAGGTATTGTCCATAGACAAGGTCAAGACACAACAGTTAGATTAACCGCTGTTATTGATAAGAACGGCACCAAGACTCAATACGAACAAGAAGTCAACGTTAAAGCCGCTGCTCCTGTAATCGCTGATGAAGATTATCAAGCTTATTTATTTGGTCACTTCGTTGGTGAAGGTCATGGCAAAACCGAAAATGGTGAAAAGATTGCTACTGGTGAACAAATGTTCTTCGCTTTAGCGGATGTTGGTGAAGGCTTAAAGTTTAAAGATATGAACGGTTCCACAATGAACAACTTAAAACCAGTCTTATCCAGTAAGATTGGTGAAAGAGGTGTTAGAGACCCATATATCTGCCGTTCACCTGAAGGTGATACCTTCTATTTAATCGCTACAGACTTATCAGTCTACACAAGAGGTGGTTGGAACAATAACGCTGGTCAAGCCACAAAGACAGGTAGCCACTCCATCATTCTTTGGGAATCCCATGACTTAGTCAATTGGACCGAAGAAAGATTAATTGAAGTCGCTGCTCCAAGCGCTGGTATGGCTTGGGCTCCTGAAATGATCTACTGTGAAGAACCCGGTTCCTATTACATCTTCTTCTCCTCTACAGTGATTGATGATGTTAGCAAAGGTGTTAACGCCAAGATCTTAGAAAGAGACTGTGTCTACTACACAACCACAAGAGATTTCCATCACTTTAGTGAAACTAAAAAATTCATCTCTAACATCAAATATCAAGACAATATCACCAGTAGAAACGAAAAAGACAACGATGCCATTAACAATGATTATCGTAAAGTTATCGATGGTTCTGTTATGAAGATTGGTGATTATTACTACAGCGCTTGTAAAGACGGTGGTAACAACGAAGAAGGTGGTGGCATTAGAATTCAAAGAACACAATCCCTTCTTCCTCAAGAACAAGAAAGACCAGATGGTGAAATTGAAGAAGCTGTCCAATGGGAATTCGTGCAAAACCTAGCGGATGTTGGTTTCAAATTCAGTGGTAACGATGCAACAAACAAAGTCTTTGAAGGTCCAGAATGGTTCTTCTATAACGTTGCTGATAGAAAAGATCCAGATGTTCCAGAAATTGGTTTAATGGCAGACTACTACGCCAACACTAGTGTTGGTTATGTCCCATGGGCCACAACCGATGTTGAAGATAAAAACAACGCCAACGGAAGTTGGAGAATCTTAGAATCTGGTGCGGATAAAGACTTCTCTTGGGATTCTCAAACAAAGAGACACGGTACCATCCTAAGAATTACTGCGGAAGAAGCAGAAAGACTTAAAGAAGCGTATCCAATTGCTTAATATCAAAAACACAAAATAAAAGCGGTTTTTATACCGCTTTTTTCATATAATATAGATATGGATAAACTCACTAAATCACCACGTCTTAACTATCTTTTAGGGCAGATGGGAATCTTTACTCCATATGATGTTATTAATCATCTACCAAGACGATATGAAGACTTTTCTTATTCCTT
>JAFZLN010000069.1 GCA_017551465.1 Bacilli bacterium | reverse complement strand
TATAGGCAAATTGTAATAATTCTTCAGCGTTATTTTCGTTATTCGCACCAACATCTAAGACAACAATTTTCTTGCCTTTAATCTTGGTTGGGAAACAGGTGACCAACGCAGAGCGTTTAACACCTGGAATTGTTTTTAAAATTAATGTCGCAGCACTTAAGAATCCACCGGTAGAACCAGCGGAAACAACAGCGTCAAAATGTTCTTCCTTCATTGTGCTAATGGCTTTGCACATGGAAGAGTTTTTAAGTCTTAATACTTCTAAAGCTCCTGCTTCCATTGGAACTAAATCAGGAGCGTTTACGATACGGCAAATAGAAGCAACTTCTTGTAGTTCTTCTTCTTTACCAAAAAGGACTAGTTCGTTACCTGGATATTCTTTTAAGAATTCTTTGACGGCTTCGATGATTGGCTTACTGCCATTATCTCCACCCATCGCATCTATCGCAATTTTCATAATTAAATCCTCGATTTAATATTGTATCACGGATAGAGGAATACACTCAAAGAAAAAAATAGCTGTCCATTAAGAACAGTTATTTTTGCTAGCACCAATGCATTAAAACGCCGATATTCACTCCATTTGGAATGTCTTGATTCTCAATAGAATCTTTAATTGAAAGCCTAATGCCCCCGCCAACACTATAGTTAGCGTAGCCAGGATATGAATCGGTATCTCCCATTTTTTCAGGCTCTCGACCTCCAGCGTATGATTTAATTTCAACTTGTTCGTCGTTTTTATATCTGAAGCCAAATGTGATATCGGTATTAATGATATAACTTGTTTTATCCAATAAAATCCAACTACCATCATTACCGCTTACTACGTTATAGAAAGTAAACTCATGATTGTTAAGTTTAATAACCCTTTCTTTAAGAAAAGGAGTTTTGCCAATCTTTTTAGCGCAGAAAGAAATGGTTTCACCACCACGACCGACATTGTTTACATTTCCTACAAGCACAACTAAACCAATTGTGCTAGCTAAACCAGTCACAATTGAACCTGTTATGATGAGTGTCTTTACTTTCTTTTGCATCGTTTTTACCTCTCGCTAATTAGACACTTGATTGAAGTAAAACTGCTAAAAAATTATGCTTTTTTAATTTCTTCTTGGTTAACTAGCGATGTGGCGTATCTAATAAGCCACTGATAGTTTTTATTATCTTTATTCTTAAGAATCTCTTTAGCGTCATCTCTAGCGACCACAAAGATCTTATAGTCGTCAACAATATTTAAGAAGGCAAAGTCAGGGATACCAGATTGTTTAACACCCGCGAGTTCACCTGGTCCTCTTTGTTTCATATCTTCTTCCGCGATAACGAAGCCATCTTCACTTTTAGTTAAGATGTCTAACTTATTGGCGTCTTCTTCATTACTCACTAAAATACAGTAGCTTGGATAGCCATCTCGACCAATTCTTCCTCTTAATTGATGGAGGGAAGCTAAGCCAAAATGAGTAGCATCATAAATGACCATTGTATTAGCGTTTTTAACATCAATACCAACTTCAACAACTTGTGTAGAAACAAGGATTTTGATTTCGCCTTTATAGAACTTATCTAAGACTTCTTCTTTTTCTTCCTGTTTCATCTTGCCGTGTAGTAATCCCACAGAGGATTTATATTTAAGTGCATATCTAGCAAATAGCTGTTCAACTGAGAATCTTCCATCTTCGCTAAAGTCGATTAAAGGGGCGATAACATAGACTTGTTTATTATTACTTAAAGCATAATCAACCGCTTTAAAAATTCTCTCATTCTCGCTATCTAAAATTAAAGTTTTGACATCTCTTTTAGTGGATGGAAATGTATATAAAGTGGAGATATCTAAATCACCATATAAAGTTAATGCTAAAGAACGAGGAATTGGGGTCGCAGACATCATGAGCAAGTCTGCGTGATCGCCCTTACTCGCAAGCGCGATTCTTTGGTTCACGCCAAAGCGATGCTGTTCATCGATGATGACTAAACCCAAGGAAGAATAATTAACATCTTTAGAGAACAAAGCGTGGGTACCAATGATGATATCGATATAACCTTCTCTTAAATCATCTTTGATTTGTTTTTTCTCACTTGTTGGAGTGGAACCAAGTAGTAAAGCAATCTTAAGTTTTGTATCTTTAAACATCTTTATCGCATTAGCGTAATGTTGTCTTGCTAAAGCATCTGTAGGCGCCATTAAAGCGCCTTGATCCCCTCTTAAATAATTAGCGTATAATGCCACAAAAGAGACCGCTGTTTTACCAGTTCCAACATCACCTTGAAGCAAGCGATACATCAAACCATTTTGATTCATATCTTCAATAATTTCTTGAGAAGCTTTTAATTGATCTTCTGTTAATTTATATGGAAGTGAATTTAAGAATGGTTCACAAATATCTAGACCAATTGGTTCTTTTTTTATTTTGGATAAGGATTTGTTGCTTTTTCTAATAAGTTGGTTCTTTAAAGAGAATAATAAAGCTTCTTCATACTTTAAATGACGAAGGGCTTGAGTGACTTCTTGATAGTTATGTGGATGATGAGCTAAGTTAAGGGCTTGTTCCTTATTGATAAGACGATATTTCTTTAAATAATCATAAGGGACTAAAGAGAAGATTTTACCTTCTAATGCCTTTAAATTTTTCTCCGCTAAATTGGCGAATAAATAGTTTTGGAAATCACGAGGAAGTGAGTAGACAGGTTTTAACCTCTCTTCTGGCGGTACTTCTCCTTTAATCATTTTCATGCCATCCACTTCATTACGTTTAAGATTGAATGTGCCAATAATGGAATATTCTTC
>JAFZLN010000008.1 GCA_017551465.1 Bacilli bacterium | reverse complement strand
GGTGAAAACCTTGATATCACCTTAGGTTCTATGCCATTAAATGACGAAGACAAAGAACCAGTTAAGGCTAATGTCTTACGCTTATTAAAAGAAAAATATGACATTGATGAAGAAGACTTCATCTCTGCTGAAATTGAAATCGTTCCAGCTGGTCCTGCTAGAGACTATGGTCTAGATAGAAGCATGGTGGCGGGTTATGGTCATGATGATAGAAGCTGTGCTTATACATCCTTAATGGCCTTATTAGATACTAAGAAAGTTAATAAAACAGCTTGCTGTATCTTAGTCGATAAAGAAGAAATCGGTTCAGTTGGCGCTACTGGTGCTCAATCATTATTCTTTGAAAATGCTATTGCTAAGCTTCTCGCTTTAGCGGGCAACAACAATCCATTATGGGCCGCTAGACTTGCGATGGAAAATAGTGAAATGTTATCTAGTGACGTCAGTGCGGGTTATGACCCATTATATGCATCTGTCAGTGATCCAAAGAACGTTGCCTATTTAGGTGAAGGCTTAGTCTTCAATAAATATACAGGTGCACGTGGTAAATCAGGTAGTAATGATTCCATGCCAGAATACTATGCATTCATTAGAAAAGTCATGGATGACGCTAATGTTTACTGGCAAAATGCTGAACTTGGTAAAGTTGACCAAGGTGGTGGTGGCACAATCGCCTACATCTTAGGCAACTATAATATGAGAGTGATTGATGCTGGTATCCCAGTTCTCAACATGCACGCTCCAATGGAAATCGTTTCCAAAGTTGATGTTTACGAGGCGTACTTAGGTTATAAGGCATTCCTCGTCAAATAAAAAAACATAATGTAAAGGAGAAAGAATTATGGGCTATGTAAAGTGGATGGATGGTTTATCCAAAGTACTCAAAATCATCTTCTGTATCTTCTACTTAGACTTAACTTGGATGGTCTATCGTATCATTAAGAAAGTCAACGAGAAGAACTGGACAATGATGGTTGTTTGGATTCTCATCGCCGTCTTCCTTGGCTGGATTTGGTGGGTCGTCGACCTCATCACAGTCATCACAAGTGACAAAGTCATCGAATTCTAATCAAAGAAATATCCCGTTTATGCAACTCTGCATAGGTGGGGTATTTTTTTCTTGCTAAAAGACTTTGACAATAACATATAAAAATATTATTATATTTAAGCAATTTGGCGGGTGTGGTGAAGAGGCCAAACACACCTGGCTGTGAACCAGGCATTCGTCAGTTCGAATCTGATCACTCGCCCCAAACTTAAAGAATTGTAAAAACGGCAGTTAAAAAATTGCCGTTTTTTTTATTTATTAATTAATATTTACGCAAGTTGCACTTTGCCACTTATGAGTTGAATGTGCATTTTTGCGGTTTACTGCCTCATTTATCATTGCTGCTATATACGAGGCGAGGAACAAACATATGAATTACTCAGAAAAAATTTATGAACTCCGTAGAAGGGAGAACATTTCTCAAGAAGCTTTAGCCGCTTCTGTGGGTACAACTAGACAACAAGTCTCCAGATGGGAGTGCGGTAGCGCAGTACCTAATCCTAAATATTCATACGCGCTAGCGGCTTACTTCGGTTGCACTGTCGAAGAGTTGTATGGTGAAAAGATTAGCGATACAGACGATCAAAAAGAAGAAGAGAAGCAGGAAGTAGTAAAAGATAAATCTGCCTTCCACTTTGGTAATGCTTCTTTATTCATCTCTATCTGCGCAATTGTTAGTTATATTCTCTCTGTTGTATTAATCGGCATTTGTATACACGCTGTTAATTACGCTAAATCAATGTACATCCTAGCGGAAAATGGTGAAGGTAGTGTTGATAAAATTTCTATCAAGAACGATTATACTGCGTTTTTGGAAAATGCTTGCTTCGCTGTAAAAATATGGGTAATTGCCTCACTCGCATTATGCTTATTAACATTAATAATTCTATTCATCCGTTATATCAGTAAAGCTAATAACAAGATTACTCGTTCTGATTTATTCGATCCATTTATCGCTGGTTTGACATTTGTTGTTGGTTCTTTAATCGCAGGTATTGTTTTCACCTCATTCCCTCCATATGAAGAACAATCAATTGGTTATATTATCGGATACGCTTCTATTATCTTTGTTGTTTCCTTACACCTTTCAGATGTATTTATCACATTGCTTAGAATGCCATTACGTCCTTTATTAAAGAAAGCATTCGTCTTAACTCCTTGGAAAGGCACAATTAGAACGACTGAAATTGTGTATGTCTCTTTAGCGTTATCATTCTTAGCGGGTATCTTAATTTACATCGCTGTTACTTATCCATACACAGTCTTTACATTCATCTATATAGTTCCAATCATTGTCTTAATTGGCTATTTCCTTTTCACCGGTGTTTCCTTACTTGTACACTTCTTATACTGCTATTCTCCATTCGGCAGAAAAGAAGTTTTAAAATAAAGCCCATATATCTCCTTTATTGCTTTAGCAAATCCCTTTCCTCTAAAGGCGAAAAAGAGAGGAACTCCCTTGCCTCTCTTTTTTGTAACTGCGGTGTGCTTTTGGTGCGTTGCACTTATGAATTAGTTTTAGCGATATGATATAACGTCTCGTTATCGTAGAAATAATCTCTTGATAAAGAAATATCAACTTTCACGCCATCATCTGGATGGGCGCTTGGATTAGTTTTAAAACCCGCTCTTGGAGCAATACCAGAAATACGGAAAATTTTTCCATCAGGAGTAGCGGTAATATATGAATTAGTGGCGCCACCTGCGGTATTCTCACCAACAATAGTGGCACAACCATTCTCTTTTGCTATATGTGGAAACCAAGTCGCACAGCTAAAAGACAAGGCAGAAGTCAAAATAAAGAAATGATATTTATTAGCGAGGCAATCATCTTCATTGAATTCTCCATCCAAATTAGTGTCGACTTTATATGATTGAGAAGCCGCTGTTTTTGTTAAAGCGCAGTAAGTGGTTAATTCAACGTTTTCAGTCAAAAAGCCTAAGATGCCAATCCCAGAGATGGCACTGCCACCAGTATTACATGTTAAATCGAAATAAATATTTTTAATACCACCCTTATTATTGATTTTCTTCATGCAAGAATAGACCATAGCGAAGCTATCATATTTCGCTAATTGTTCGGCGACATGGTCAGTCATATCGTAAGGATAGTACATGAAGTTATCGAAAGTAATAATCGCAGTATCAACATAATATCTAAGACTTGGCACGTTTTTGCCTAAAGCACTTTGCCTTCTAGCAAGTAAATCCTCTTGGTTATTCACTAATCCGTAGTAGCGGTTACTTAAATAACCTGCTCTAGTAAATGTTGATTCACCACATGCGCTAGCGTTATCACCCGCGCTTGAATGGCCATCACCAATGACATAGTTGATAATTTTCTCAACAGCTTGGCAATAGAAGGTTTCATTATCACTCTTTAAGTTGTTAACGATATCTTGGTGGTTTTTTGTTAGATATTCATTGAAGTCACTTATTCTACAATCTCTAAAACCATATGAATAGTCTAAAAGGAACATTAAAGAATTATAGTTATATTCTCTAAAGTCATAATTATTTCTCGCATTTTTAAAACGATAATCGCCTTTATGAAAATCTTTTTCAAAAGATGTGCCGACATAATTCACTGCGACCGCACCTTTGGAGAAATCTAATATATAGAAGGCTGTACCATTAAAATTACAACTAGCCCAGTAACACATGTTAAATGTGATTGAGTTAACAATAGAAAATGGTAGATAGAAATCATCATTATATCTATAGATATCTAAGTGATATTTATTTAAATCAAAGAGGACATCTTCTGTTCCTTGATACGTGATGTAATTTTCTTTTATGTGTTTATTGCCGCTAGTCATATGGAAGATGTTTCTATCACTTCCTTCAGAGCCAATGATGTTATCAAAATTATGAACTGTGATAGTGTTCTCGACATGATCAACGGTAAAGATAATATCGTATGGGCATGTGTATGTAATCTTATTACCATCTTTAATAATTTGAACGCCATCATATAAAGCAGTTAACGCTATTTCTAAAGACATATATGGAATAAAGGTATTTTCATCTTTAATCGCATATTCTAAGTCACAAGCTTTATGTGATACACAATCAGTTCTATTAGAGTTATATGCTGGAATATATAAAGGTGCAGACATCAATGCAAAGTTGACTGGTGGTTCAATGTGCCAACTACTAGAACTTGATGAAGAACTAGATACGCTGCTACTTGAAGATGAAATAGAACTAGAAGAGTTAATACTGCTAGAACTGCTTATTGAAGAACTACTAGAGTTTGAGACACTGCTAGAAGAACTAGAGCTGCTTATCGAAGAAGATGTACTAGAACTAGAAGAGCTATTGCTAGAAGAACTAGAACTTGTGCTGCTACTTTCTTCGCTAGATGTACTTTCATTAGAACTTGTGCTAGCTAAAGAATCACTTGAGGAACTGCTAGAGATAGACGAACTATGGGTAGTGTTACATGAAGCGATGGTAAGCACAAATAATATAGGAAAAATCTTACTTATTTTCATTTGTGGATATTATCTACGAATAAAAACAAAATGTATAGTGAAAAATAAAAAATCTAACCATGACGGCTAGACTTTTTACACTTTTAAGCATTAGTTTACCACTTATAGTCTGTGTTTCTTGTGGCTAAGATGCTCTTATAGAATGATTGATTCTTTTTGCTTAAGATCATGATTAATGGATAGCCAACAACTATGATACAAACAAATTCCCCTAAGAAGACACCACCGAACATGGTGAAGTATGTGACAAGGTTTAATTCCATTGCATCTGGTGTACCAATACATGAATAGTAAATCACTAACGGAATAACAATCGCATTAGCGAGACATGGAATTAATCCTGCGGAGAATAAGTTTTTAACAAATCTTGAATAAACAATCATGATTAAACAAGACACTAAAGTAGTGAGTGTTCCAAAGATAATATCAAGTGGCCCAACAGTGGAGGCTAAGTTAGCAAGTAAACAGCCCAATGTTAAACCGATAGTGTAACTTGGATTAAAGAACACTAATAAGTTAAATAATTCGCTAATTCTAAATTGTGACCATTCATAGGCTAATGGGCCACAAGCAATAGTGATAGCAGCGTATAATGCGGCAATCATGCCATTAACGCATATTGTTTTGACGTCGAAGTATTTTGATAATGTATTTGTTTTCATTAAATTTGATCCAATTCTTTTCTAATAGCTTTCTCGTTAAGATTTTGGCCGATAAACACGAGTTTGATTAATCGGTCTTGATATTCATCATCCCAGTCATGGGCGAAGTTCTCATCATTATGTCTTAAATAAGTGAGTTGGGCTTTTGTTAAAGTCGCTGAGAACCATTTTCTTGAATAAGTTAAGGTTGTTTGTAAGCCCGCTGATTCATAGACATAAATATTTTCTTTTTCGTTAGCGAAATAGCAGACGCCTTTAGCTCTAATGATATGGTGCTTACCACTTTCATCTTTCACCCATTTATCAAACTTTTCTTGATCAAATGGTCTTCTACGATAATAGACGAAGGTATTGATGTCATATTCAAGAGCGGTACCTTCTTCTTCGTTTTCAACGCCATGGTGATGGTGATGATGGTGGTGATG
>JAFZLN010000068.1 GCA_017551465.1 Bacilli bacterium | reverse complement strand
TTCTTCCCCCAATCTAGCAAATAAATGAGCAAGGTAAGGATCGTTATTTATTTCCTCTAGTGTTTCAGGAAGTAAGAAATCTAAATAGATTCTTTTATGCGGTTTATAACTAAGGGCTTCATCGATTAATTCTTGGCTAATCCTGACTGGCGCGATTGTAGCGTCTTGGAAATACTTATAGTCAATCTTTGTGTTCTTTTTACGCATAAAGACGGTGATGTTTTTAATTTCATCATAACGACGAGTTTCCGCTTTGACGGATTTACCACTATTAACGATTTCTTTTTGACGTTTGATTTCACTATTAATAGCACGCTCAACATTTCTAAAGCCGTTGAGATTCTTTAATTCAACGATTTCACCATTTACACCATCCACTTTTAAAGAGACATTAACATCCACTCTCATTGAGCCTTCTTGTTAACGACCATGACTAACGCCTAAAGAGACCGCGATATCTCTTATATCTTCTAAAAAGATTCTTGCTTCTTTACCATTTCTAATATCTGGATCACTAACTATTTCAATTAGGCCCATACCAGAACGATTGAAATCTAATAAGGTTTTATTATCTGAATGAATTTGTTTCGCGGAATCTTCTTCCATATGTAAGTGATTGATACGAATGATTTTAATGCCATCATTCACATTAATCGCGAGATGACCACTTTTACCAATTGGATGATAGAACTGTGTTAATTGATAGCCTTTGGCTAAATCACTATAGAAGTAGTTCTTTCTATCAAATCTAATTAATCTATCTAATTCCATATGAAGAGCGTTCACCATTCTAATCGCGTAGATAACACACTTCTTATTAAGAACAGGCATTGCGCCAGGAAAAGCCATATCTAAAGGAGAAACATTAGAGTTAGGGGCTTTACCATAGGTAGTAGGTGCACCACTAAAAAGCTTAGATTCACTAAGTAATTGTAGATGGATTTCTAAACCGATAATCGCTTCGTAATTCATACTACTTCTTAACTAGGTCCTTTAAGCCTGTAATATCTTCAACTTCTTGGGCCATTTTAAGTAATTTACTTTCAGTAAAATGATGGCTAGTTAGATTAACGCCAAATGGCATACCTTTTTCAAACCCTAGAGGTAAAGTAATTGATGGATAACCACCAAGGTTAGCAAACGCTAAATAGTTGTCTGATACAGTTGCGTCTTTCGCAAATGATTTCTTTGGAACATCATCCCCAAATAAAGGGGCAATTGTTGGTGAGGCTGGTAAGATGATTGCATCATTACTTTCTAATATCTTATTAAATGTATCCACTATTACTCTTCTACAGCGGAGTGCTCTTAAATATATTTCTTCTTGGTTTTCTTCTAATAAGGAAATAGAACCAATCACAAATCTTCTTCTAATACGATCAGAGAAGCCTTCTGTTCTTACTTTAAAGAGCATTTCTTCATATGTGCTAGCTTCTTTATTCACACCAAACTTGATACCATCAAGATTAGCGTTGTTACTAGTGGATTCCGCACTAGAGATGATGTAATAGCAAGAATAAATAGCTTTGGCTATATCAAAACCAATGGACATGGTATTGATTTTATAGCCTTTTTCTTTTAAATCTTTAATCAACTTATCAAATGTTTTCTTAATGGTTTCATCTTTCAAATCATCATAGATTTCTTTGATAATGGTGACATTGTATGGCTTTGTTTCTTTATATTCTTCGATTGGTAAAGATGAAGATGTTGTGTCTTTGATATCGTGACCCGCTAATACGCTTAATAGGAGAGCGCTATCTTTAACATTTCTTGTGAAATAGGCAACTGTATCTAAAGATGCTGCGAAAGTAAATAAACCATATCGAGAGATTCTTCCCCAAGTTGGTTTAAAGCCGACTAACGCACTATAGGAAGCAGGCTTACGAACACTATCACCAGTATCTGAGCCGATAGCGTAAGGCACAATCCCACTAGCGCATGCAGCGGCACTGCCACAAGAAGAGCCACCAATCATTCTGGTTTTACTCTCATCCCATGGATTATATGTTTTACCAAGATGACCACTACTCCCTGTGCCACCCATAGCTAATTCATCTAATGTTGTTTTAGCGATTGGAATAGCTTTTTTATTTAATAAACGTCTATAGACTTCACTATCAAATGTAGGAATATAGCCTTCTAATAATTTAGAAGATCCAGTGGTTGGTATTCCTTTAGTGGAGAAATTATCCTTAATAGCAAAAGGTATACCCCATAAAGGATTATCAACTTCTACTTCTTCTTTTTCTAATTGCTTTGCAATTTCGATTGCCTCTTTTTCATAGATATATTCAAAGGCATTATTAGTGTCATTCTTAATCTTTTCTAAAGCTTCTTTAACCAAATCTAAAGGAGTGACTTCTTTATTAACTAAAGCCTTATGAATTTCATAGATGCTTTTAGAAAGGTAGTCCATCATTTCACCACCTTTGGAATGACAATCTGTCCTTCCTCTACTTTACTAGCGTTCTTTAAAGCCTCTTCTTGGCTTAAAGGAGCTTCCACAACGTCTTCTCTAAGATAGTCAGTCACTAACTCATAAGGAAAGACCATGGGTTTAACATGGTCAATATTCTCTATAGTCTTCATGTGTTCAATTGCTT
>JAFZLN010000067.1 GCA_017551465.1 Bacilli bacterium | reverse complement strand
GATTAACATCAAAAAAGAAGGAATAAGAATGGTCCTTAATCCTTCTAATTAGTTCTAATCTAAACAAGTTGGATACCTTGTTAAAAATATCCTTAACCGAGGGACTCTCGGGGATAGCCCATTGATACTGAGATCAGTAGAACTCTTGAGTGGGAAGCCCTTATCTTCTATAAGTAGGGGAGGTGGTCACGCGATATATTTCCTTATTTCTTCTTCAAACTCTTTATATGATACATCTTCGTTGTTGGCAAGTTTTTTCAAAACTGCGGCAACAGGAACTGGGAAGTGATTGAATGTTTTTAAGACTTTCTTATATTCCTCTAATAAGAGATTGCTCTTTCTCATAGTGGCGTCATATAACCACGCTAAGTTTTCAGCGTCAACTGCAGGATCGTGCGCTGGACCAGCTTGCTTGACACCAAAGGCATCGCAGTATCTGATTAATGAAAGTGGATTGCCCTTATCATCTCTCATGAATTCACTGATGAAAGCACTGAAGTCAATGTAGTTTTGTTGAATGCATTGAACGATTTCTTTTGGAAAATCAAAACTATAAGAGATAGAGGAAGATAAAATCTTCATATCATGATTACCAAAGGTAATAAAAGATGATTTCTTAAATGATAAGCCAACATATTTTCTAAGTTCGCTCATCGCAGTAAAGAATGTGACACCCTTTTGCTTAAGCATATCTTCGGTAATGCCGGTTAAATCTGTGACAATTTTGCCCACTCTATTGTGAGCTTTAACGTAAATACGGAATGGTTTTTTACTTTTCTTAATATAACCATGACGGTCAATCACTGCATGGACAGCGCCGATAGCAATCATCTCGTGAGAGAATTGTGTGCCTTCGAAGTCTAGGAAGACTAGTGATTTATGACCTTTTAATAATCTTTCAAATTTCTTCATAAAATCTTTTGATAGTATACCATTAATTTCTCTTTTTTCAAAAGAAAAAAGATTGAATTATGCTATTTTCTCTTATATTATATAAGAAATGGAGCAAATATGGCAGTAAAGCTTTTTCTTAACTCTAAAACTATCTTGGATCACACTTTTCCAATCATAAACACAAATGCTTATGATGCCGAAGAAGTTGATAAGTTCCTTGATATGATTATTCAAGACTATAAACTAGTTGAGGCTAATGTTATTATTCCCGCTAAAGAATATGAAGCGTTAACCAATAAGAACAAAGTCTTAGAAAGTGAAAAGAGAAAAATTGAAGTCGAACTAGAAAGATATAAAGCACGCTTCACCAATATTAAATCCAGCGATAATGTCACCACTGACAATATCGAACTAGTCAGGAAAATCAACGCCTTAGAGAAATTCCTCTGGGCCCATGGATACAATCCTGACACAATTAAATAAAAAATAATCCGGTCTGGACAATCGCTGCTATTAGCAGAGGAAAGTCCATGCTCGCACGAGCTGTGATGCTCGTAGTGATTGCGCTAGCGGAAAAAATAACGCTAGGTACGTAGGAGTACGTAACGGCGGGAAGAAGCCTAAAGGTAACCATGGCCTATTCCCTGAAAGTGCCACAGTGACGTAGTTTATTGGAAACAATAAAGTGGAACGCGGTAAACCCCACAAGCGAGAAACCCAAATTTGGTAGGGGAGACAAGGAGAGAGAACCGAATTAAACCTTGTAGGTAATACCTAGATAAATGGTTGTCAAAACAGAACATGGCTTATAGGACCGGATACTCACTAAGGAGAAACAATGAATTTACCAACAAAGATCACATTCGCTAGAATCGTTGCAATTGTATTAATGATTATTACGCTTTTTGTTTTAAGCGTTATCCCAGGCTGGCAAACTATTGAATTAGGCAACACGGGTATCAATTTAGTGTTCTTAATTCTCTTTGTTTTCTTCGTCTTAGCTTGCTATACAGACCACCTAGATGGCTACTTAGCAAGAAAGAACAATCAAGTGACTGACTTAGGTAAATTCCTTGATCCAGTAGCGGATAAGCTCCTTATCAACTCATTAGTTATTTTCTTAATTGCTCCAAGCATTTTTGCCCCATATATTCCAGGCTCACTTAATCAAGTTGGCTTCAGTATGTGGTGCGCACTTTTATTAGTCGCCCGTGATATCGTCGTGGACGCCTTAAGATTTATTGCCGCAAGTAGAGGCAAAGTTATTGCCGCTAATATCTTCGGCAAACTTAAAACAGTTTTAGAAATGGTGGCCATTGGTGCAGTCTTACTCAATGGTTTCCCATTCAGATATTTCGATGCTAATTGGCCACAAGGCTTACACATCGCTGACTTTATTGTTTATCTAGCGACAATTGCTTCTGTGGTTTCTGGTGTCATCTACGTCGTACAAAATCGTCACGTCTTCAAGGAAGAAAAGTAAGATGGCTACGGTACAAGATATCAACACCCTATTTCGTCAAAAAGGACTTACCTTAGGTTCTGTTGAATCTTTTACAGGCGGTTTATTCGCTCATGATATTACCGCAGTCCCAGGCGCCTCTAAATTTTATAAAGGTGCGCTTGTGACATACGCTACTGAAGAGAAGGTGCGTTTACTCGGTATCTCTCAAGACGATGTTGATAAGTACGGTGTTGTCTCTAACGAAATTGCCTATCAAATGGCAAAGTTTGGCAGAGATAAACTCAACGTTGATGTCTGTGTTTCATTTACTGGTAATGCTGGCCCTGACGCAATGGAAGGTAAACCAGTTGGTGAAATCTATATTGGTGTCGCCACCAGTGAAAAAGTTGAAGCGTTTGGCTACCAATTAGCCGGAAATAGAAATAAAATTCAAGAAGATGCAATTTCTTTAGCGCTAGCGCTACTGGAAGAAAAAATAAAAAAATAATAAAAAGTATCGGACAAAATTGAAAAATCACACCTATTTATTTAATAGAAGGAGTTCCTTATATGGCAAAAGAAAAAGAAAACTTAAGAGGCGACGCGTTAGACGAAACGTTGAAGCAAATTGAAAAGCTCTATGGTAAGGGCGCTGTGATGCGTTTAGGCGATAGAGAAACCGTTGATGTTGATGCCATTCCATCCGGTTCATTATTAATTGATGAAGCAATTGGTGTTGGTGGTTACCCAAAAGGTAGAATTATTGAAATCTTCGGACCAGAAAGTAGTGGTAAAACCACATTAGCGTTACACGCGATTGCCGAATGTCAAAAGAATGGTGGTCGTGCGGCATTCATCGATGCTGAACACGCTATCGATCCACTCTATGCAAAGAATTTGGGTGTTGATATTAATGAATTGATTCTTTCCCAACCAGACAATGGTGAACAAGCATTAGAAATCGTTGAAATGCTTGCTGATTCCGGCAGCATCAACTTAATTGTTGTTGATAGTGTTGCGGCCTTAGTTCCACAAGCGGAATTAGACGGGGAAATGGGCGATAGCTCAGTTGGTTTACAAGCCCGCTTAATGAGCAAAGCAATGCGTAAAATTGCTGGTATTCTTAATAAGAAAGAGTGCGCAGTTATCTTCATCAACCAATTACGTGAAAAGGTTGGTGTGATGTATGGTAACCCAGAAACAACAAGTGGTGGCCGTGCCTTAAAATTCTATGCTTCCGTTCGTATCGATATTCGTCGTACAGAAGCAATTAAACAAGGTGCAGATATTATTGGTAACACATGCCGTGTGAAAATTGTTAAAAACAAAGTTTCCCCACCATTCAAACAATGTGAAATCGATATCATCTATGGTCAAGGCATCTCTAAAGAAGGCGAAATTCTCGACCGCGCTGTCGAATTAGGTCTCATCAAGAAGAGTGGTTCCTGGTTCGAATATAACGGCAGCAAGATTGCCCAAGGCCGTGATGCTGCGAAAGCTTACTTAAAAGACAATGAAGACGTCGCAAATGAACTTTTAGAAAAGATCAAAACCGGCGTTGTCACCGAATAACTATAGATTAATCTATTTATAAAGTCTAAGCGCTACTAGTGCAGTTTTAATTATGCAATAATTCGTCAAAGACAAGACGTTAAAACTCGGAACGAATACCTCTAATCACGACCCTGTGAGAGGAGGTGATGTGCAATGAAGCAACTTAAGGAATTCAAATTACTTTTGATTCTTTTTGTGATTTGCCTCTTTTTGTGCCTGCTGATTAAGCTGGTTTAAAAAAAGAATCCCTTTAAACTGATAACCGAAAGTGTTTTAGAGGATTCGTTCTTGTGGTTTTATTATATCACGGACTTTGGTTTTGCAATTACAAAAAATAATGACATTATTTATTTGCGAGATTATAATTATTTTGTATCCTCGAAAGATACTTACCTATATATTCTCATTTGAGAACTTTGTTATCAGGTTTTTACCTGTTGATTATAAAAAATGCTTATCTCTATCTTTTTGGTAGAAAACATTTTGGGTAAAGTCTACTCGTAGACTAACTTATTTTTCATAAATAGAAAGGGAAACAATTATTATGCCAAGTGTACCATTATGGGTGCTTATTCTCGTTGGTATCGTTTGTCTTTTAGCTGGTGCCGCTTTAATGTTTTTGGTGCCTTTCATCAGAAACAGTATTGTTAAGAATTCCGCTAAAAAGATTATTCGTGATGCTGAAATTAAAGCTGAACACATCACAAAAAATGCTCAAATTGATGGCAAACAAGCAATCAACGAAATGAAGCAAGAAGCAAACAAAGAAATTCACGAAAGAAAACAAGAATTACAAAACCAAGAAAGATCTCTTAATCAAAGAGAACAAAACATCGATCGTCGTGATGCCGCTCTCTTAGCTAAAGAAAATGCTTTAGATGAAAAGAACGAAACATTATCCAGACGATTAAAAGATTTGGACAAGAAAGATGCCCTTCTCCAAGAAAAGATTGATAGTATTATCGTCGAACTTGAAAAGGTTGCACAAATGTCCACTCAAGAAGCACGCGATGAATTATTCAACCGTGTTGAAAGTAAAGTCAGTAAAGAAATCGCTGCCTTCATTAAACAAAAAGAGGAAGAAGCGAAAGAAGAATGTGATGAAAAGGCTAAAGAATTATTAGGCTTAGCCCTCACAAGATACGCACAAGACGTCACAAACGAAAGAACAGTTTCTGTTGTTGCCTTACCAAGTGATGAAATGAAAGGTCGTATCATTGGCCGTGAAGGTCGTAACATCCGTTCCTTGGAACAACTCCTTGGTGTTGACTTAATCATTGATGATACTCCAGAAGTTATTACCGTCAGCTGCTTCAATCCTATCAGAAGAGAAATTGCAAGATTATCTCTTGAAGCTTTAATTAAAGACGGTCGTATCCAACCAGGTAGAATTGAAGAAATCGTTGAAAAGACTAAGAAAGAAGTCGATGAAAGTATCCATAAAGCGGGTCAAGAAGTCGCCTTCAAACTTGGTTTACCAAGAATCAACAAAGAATTACTCGACTATGTTGGTCGTTTAAAATACCGTACTTCTTATGGCCAAAACGCTTTAGACCATTCCGTTGAAGTCGCTTACTTATGTGGCATCATGGCCGCTGAACTTGGTTTAGATCAAAACTTAGCTAAGAGAGCGGGCTTATTACACGATGTCGGTAAAGCCGCTGACTTTGAAATGGAAGGTAGCCACGTTGAAATCGGTGCTAGACTTGCTAAGAAATATGGTGAAGGTGATGTTGTCATCAATTCCATTGAATCTCACCATGGTGATGTTCCTGCTAAATACATCATCGCCAACTTAGTCCAAGCCGCTGATACATTAAGTGCTGCTAGACCAGGCGCTAGAAGCGAAATCTTAGAAAACTACATCAAACGTATTGAACAATTAGAAGAAATCTGCAAATCATACGATGGTGTTTATCAATCATACGCGATGCAATCTGGCCGTGAATTACGTGTCATGGTTATTCCAGAAAAGATCGATGATGTTGGTGCATTTAAATTAGCCAGAGACATCAAAGAACGCATCGAAAATGAAATGACATATCCAGGTCAAATTAAAGTTTCTGTCATCCGTGAATATCGTGCGATAGAAACCGCGAAATAGTAGCCCTATTTCATAGAAAGATAGCAATTTGAAAATACTATTTATCGGAGATGTGGTTGGCCGTGTAGGTCGCCGCATGCTTAAGGAAAGAATTCCTCACTACGTAGAAAAATACGATATTGATTTTGTTATTGCCAACGGCGAAAATGCTTCGCATGGAAAAGGCTTAACAAGAAATCAATACTTTGAACTTGTTGATGCTGGCGTGGACGCGATTACTCTTGGCAATCACTATATGAGTAAGAGTGACATTCTCCGCTACATCAACCAAGTTGATCGTTTAGTAAGACCTTATAACTTATTAAAAGAATTTCCTGGTGAAGGTAGTGTGGTCTTCGAAGTTAATGGCGTTTCAGTAAGAGTCACTAATATTTTAGGAAGCGCTTTTATGAACGAAGAAGTTAACGCTCCTTACTATTCCATTCTCAACTTATTAGCAGAGGAAGAACCTGCAACCATTCACATTATTGATTTCCATGCGGAAGCAACAGGAGAGAAACAATCCTTAGCATTCGCGCTCGACGGCAAAGTCTCCGCTGTTCTAGGCACACATACACACGTTCAAACTTGTGACGCTCATGTTTTACCTAATGGTACTGCCTTTATTAGTGACGTTGGTATGACTGGCTTTGCGGATGGTGTCTTAGGCTGTACAAAGGAAACTGTCGTAGAAAAGATCATCTACGGTAAACAAAGCAAGTTCCAAACTCCAGATGAAGGTCGTGGTGTCTTCTCTGCGGTTGTTCTTGATATCGATGATATCACTGGACTTGCGAATCAAATCTTTCCAATTTATTATTTAGAAAAGTAATATGAAAACAAAAATTATTAATACACCAGATATGCTTAAAGCCGCCTCTCGTAAAAAGAGTGCGACTGTTTTCATGCCTGCGACATTTGATAAAAAAGATCAATTAGAAGCTTTAGTTAAAGGCGAAAAGTATTATATTCACACCTACGGCTGCCAAGCTAATGTGAGAGATGAAGAAACAATGCGTGGCTTATTAGAGGATGTTGGTTATAAACAAACCGACAAACCAGAAGAAGCCACTTTAATCATTATCAATACATGCGCAGTAAGAGAAAACGCTGAAGATAAAGTATATGGCGAAATAGGTAATTTAACACACTTTAGAAAAAAGAATAAAGATTTAGT
>JAFZLN010000007.1 GCA_017551465.1 Bacilli bacterium | reverse complement strand
CTTCAACATAGATACGAGCGGATTCTTCTCTTGGAAGGACTAATAATCTTTCAAGTGGAAGAGTCACCACTGTATCACCAAAGGCTTCATGGGCTAAGACAGCTTTCGCCATTAAAACAGCGACTTCTTCAGAGTATTTGGCGAATGGTTTAACATAGTTAATATAGAAGAATGTAATCATCGCTTTTAACGATGTTGGTAAGGTACTAGAGGAGATGAATGTGAATAAGGAATTCATCATTGTACCAATAAGAGTGACAGGAGCGCATGTATAGACGCGATCGATTAAAACACGGTTTTCTGGATTTCGATCTTCACTATTTCTGTAGAAAGTTGTGAGTTCTTCAGTGCCTAATAGTTTCGCATATAATTCAGCAAGGAAATCCTCGTCAATTGGGTTGACATAAGCACGCTTAATGTAGTTTAAAGCATTAAGGTAATTAACTAAGAGCATGTTGTTAGGAATCGCGGACACTACTTCACCACGTAAAACGTTGGTGATAAAGTCTTCGCCAACTTCTAATTGTTCGCATTCATTAAGAAGATTAAGAATCTCTTTCTTAAAGGTGCGATCAACGTTCTTAGCTTCTTTGCTATTAGGTGCGAGCATCGCGCATTCGCGATTAACTCTAATGAGTTTGACTTCTAAGTTATTGACCAAACTATTGATTGCAGGACAGCCACAGAATAAGAGCATGTTCTTTTCAATAGTTCTAATTGTTAAATAATGATAAAAGTGTGAGCGATAAGATAAAATGTTGCTCCAAAACGGATCGACTGAAGAGACTTTTAATTCACGGCCAACCTCTAATTTGGTCGCGTATTTGTCTTCGGTGAAACGCATTGCATAATCGTTTCCTGCCATAAAAAATACCTCTATATACCATAATGATACAAGAAGTAATTTTTATTGTAAATAATTTATTCTAAAAAACTACTAATTTTAAACTAGTTATCTTCTTCTTCGTCAATGGAGAGAATGCTCATAAAGGCTTCTTGTGGGACTTCTACAGAGCCAACTTTCTTCATTCTCTTTTTGCCTTCTTTTTGCTTTTCGAGAAGTTTCTTCTTACGTGAGATGTCACCACCATAGCACTTCGCTAAAACGTCTTTTCTAACAGCCTTAACGTCGCATCTAGCAATGACCTTACCACCAATCGCGGCTTGGATTGGAATCTCGAATTGTTGACGAGGAATGACGGTTTTGATTTTACGGATAATACCTAAACCACGATGATAGCCATCTGGTCGATAGATAATGCTACTAAGAGCGTCCACTACCTGTCCGTTAAGCAAAATATCTAGTTTCACTAAATCAGCGCGCTTATAGTCGCTAAAGTCATAGTCAAATGAGGCGTAGCCTTTTGTGTAGCTTTTGAGCTTATCAAAGAAGTTATAAACGATTTCACTTAATGGCAATTCATAGGTTAAGACCATACGTGTATCATCAAAGTAATCTAAGTTCTCGTAAATGCCTCTTCTTTCACGGCATAATTCCATGATTGGGCCAATATATTCTTTCGGTGTCATGATGTTTGCTCTAATGTAAGGCTCTTCAATAAATGAGATCTTACTAGCGTCAGGTAACTTACTTGGGTTATCGAGATTGATGACTTCTCCATCCGTCATATGAACTTTATAAATAACGGAAGGTGCGGTAAGGATTAAATCGAGATTATATTCTCTTTCTAATCTCTCTTGAATGACATCCATATGTAATAAGCCTAAGAAGCCACATCTAAAGCCAAAGCCCAAAGCTTGGGATGTTTCGGCGACGAATTGTAAAGAAGCATCATTAAGCGTAAGCTTCTCTAAAGCGTCTTTTAAGGCTTGATAATCATCACTATCGACTGGATAAAGGCCACAGTAAACCATTGGGTTCATAATGCGGTAGCCTGGTAAAGCATCTTTGGCGGGATTATCCACTAAGGTGACAGTGTCACCAGGATGGACATCTTTGATGTCCTTAATCTGCGCGGCAATGTATCCAACCTGGCCAGCCTCTAATACATCAGTCTTTACTTCTTTAGGAGTTCTGATACCAAGTTCGATAACTTGATATTCTTTGCCTGCTTGCATGAGGCGAATCTTATCGCCGAGTTTAACGGAGCCATCTTTAATTCTTACTAAAACGATAACGCCACGATATGGATCGTAGTAGCTATCAAAGATAAGGGCTTTTAAAGGCGCTTTTAAATCACCATTAGGAGCAGGGACGTTTTTCACAATGGCTTCTAATAATTCGTGAACATGTAAGCCTGTTTTAGCGCTGACTTCAACTGCTTCATCACATGGAATGCCAATCTTCTTTTCAATTTCATTCTTGGCCATTTCCACGTTTGCGGATGGTAAATCAACTTTGTTGATAACTGGTAAGATTTCTAAATCGTTATCAACCGCCAAATAGGCGTTAGCGAGCGTCTGTGCTTCTACACCCTGTGTGGCGTCCACGACGAGCACTGCGCCTTCGCATGCAGCTAATGAGCGTGATACTTCGTATGTGAAGTCGACATGTCCAGGAGTGTCGATGAGATTGAAGATGTACTCTTCACCATCATCAGCCTTATAAGATAAGGTGACAGCGTTTAATTTAATGGTAATACCTCTTTCTCTTTCTAAGTCCATAGAGTCGAGAATTTGGTCTTTCATTTCTCTAAGTTCCACCGCGCCAGTCAATTCTAAAATACGGTCCGCTAAAGTGGACTTGCCATGATCAATATGGGCAATGATGGAAAAATTCCTAATTTTTTCTTTTTTGAAATCCATATGCGTAATTGT
>JAFZLN010000066.1 GCA_017551465.1 Bacilli bacterium | reverse complement strand
AATTTTACTAAGGGCGGAAACGGAGAACTGTGGTTATTAACCTCATATAACGGAACTGACTGGAACGAAATGAAAGAATTTAAAGATGAAGATAATGGCGTAGCCACTACTCTTGCTGATAATTGGCGTTATATTCGTTTTTATAACTACGCTCCTGACAATAGTCAAATAAGCATTACCTCAGTTTCGTTTGATTATACTTGTGAAGGTGTAAGCGCTATCGAAGATAACGATGGAGCTTTGCCAGGAAACGTTCTTTACGTTACCGATAATCTTACATATTCTTTAGAAACTCAAGATTTATCACCTAGATGCACTGGAACCAAGGCGGTCAGATTTACAAAAAGTGGTAATGCATCGAGCGAAATCATCATCTCATTTGGAAGAACTTATGTTGCTGGTGATGTTGCAACCAAAAAAATTGAGTTTGACATGAAAACGTCAAATATTGTCTATGGAAAGACTCTTCAATTGATGAATGGCACCGCAGATACAGATAAAGTTGGAACAGTAGTTAAGTCAAACGATCACTCAAGTTATAAATGCACAAATATAGAGGATGATTGGTATCATATCGAAGTGCCAATTTCTTGCCTTTACTCATTAATATCCGGTTATTATAATGTGAACACTCAAAAAAGAGTAGACATGCCAGGAAATATAGCAACAAAAGAATTTTGCGCTATTAAAATCAACGCTGGTGCCTGTGTTATAGATAATTTAAGAATTACATCCTCTGACCTTGAACTTGGAATATATAACAACTATTCAACAGGTTCTGTTGGAGCGGCATACAATTGGCTCAAAGTTAGTTATGTTGGAAAACTGCGCAGTTGCACTATGACGTTTGATGACCCAACCATAGCAGAGCAAATACCTGTAGATGATCCAAATATTAAAAACGGCAGTCCGTTCTATATTAGAGGATTATCCGCTGGGACCGTTACCATTACTGTGACGGTTGTGTCAGGATATTGTGGCCAGTTTACTCATTCAATCAATAGAACAATGACATTAAGTTAAAAAAGACTAGCGTTGCTGGCCTTTTTTATTTATCTAAAAAATTATTTTGCTTCTTCCGTTGGTTCTTCCACTACGTATTTAAAGTAGATGAAGGAATCTTCTTTATGAAGAACGATGTTATCAACACGGTCTTGTTTTTGATCTAATAAAACTAATTCGTTGTTTTGGACTAAACCGATTAAGATACGGCTACCTTCAAAGGTGTTATAGAAAGTTCTTAATAATTCTGCTTTCGTGTCAAATTTCATTTCTTCGCCTTCTAAAACGATTGATTGAGTAACAGGGCTAATGACGATATCAAAATCATTTGCCTTCTTTGCACTACTGACGGTTAAGACTTTCTCAAAGAATTTCTTTGATGCTTTATTCAAAGCAAGTTGAGTAATTAGGATAGACATCATCTTATTGGAAATAATTGTGTTTTGAATGCTAAAGTCTTTCGCACTAGATAAGTTACGAGAATCTAATAACTCAGTGATATATGTAATGTCCTCTTTAGCAGGGAACGCTTTAGATAATTCAATTAAGGAAATAAAGACATTCGCATCATAACTATCAGAGGATACTTTATCATCAGAAAGGATTAAGACCTTTCTTTCGCCTTCAGTTTCTTTTAAATCATTAATTAAGTCTTTTAATTGGTCTTTGGAGTAATGCTTATATTGGAAATCAAAATCACTATATTCTTTGCTTCTAGCAAGGCTATTTAATAAGAATTTAGATTTATGGTTTTCACCAATGATATAAATACTCGCAGTTTCTGCTGGTTGACCTTCTGCTTTTTTAAATACCTTATCGTTCGTGTATTCCACTTCTCTAGTCTTGTTACAATGTTTCTCACTATTGGAGAGAACAAATAATTGATTCTCTTTATAAACTGGAATCGCATCATAATGCGTTTTCATGAATGAATCGATATCTTGTTCACTTTCTAAAGAATAGAATTGTGATCCTTCAAATGAGAATAATTCGTTATACAAATTAGACATTTGTGGCATCACAAGTGATTGAGCGATAATTTGACCAATCTTTTTGTTAAAAGATAAGGATGTAATATTTAAGTGTCTTAAAGATGCGAGTTTACGAGAAAGGCTATCGATTTGGGCTCTAGCTTCATCGCTATCAGTCTCCACGACGATTTGACAGTCTTTTTGTAATTTAAATGAGCCTAACTTAAGAATAATCTTTAAGTTTAATAAGTCCGCGTTATTCACTCCATCATCATCGAGGTCCACTAGTCCTTCTTTAGACATAACACATATTTGAGCGGCTTGTTCAATGGAGATATCTTCTAAGTTACCTCTAAGTAAGGTGTCACCCTCTTTAATGATTAAATTAGCCTTGTATTTATTTCTCACATCATTAGTGAGGAATAATGATTTTAATTCTTCTTCAATATATTCTTTGCTCTTATCAGATAAGATAACGATGTTATGTTTAAATCCTTTAAGCATTAAGTTATAAATCATTTCTGGAACTTTACTACTCCAGTTAAGAATCACAAAGTGATTATCAACAATAATCTTGCCTTTCGCTCTTGATTTCTTATCAATAAATGTTCTTAACGCAGTGGTCACAGTCGCAATGATCATGCCAGAGAAAAGAACCATACCAATAATGACGATAATAATCGCAGGAATCATCATCATCTTGTCACTTTGAACAGTTAATTGAGCAAGTGAGTTTGGAGTAATAAGCCACTTCACATTAGTGACTAACGCTAAAAAATAGCGATCAGGTTCCCAGCCAAAGAAACGACCGTTATAGTATTTGGAGTCAACCGCTAAAGCGATAGATGCGCCAATAAATAATATTAAAATATTAATTAATAATAAGGTTGCAAGAGTAACGAGCAAAGGTTGTTGATAAGTCTTTAAAGTTTTCCTTGCCTTAAACTTCAAAAACAAAGATTTTAAAGGAGTCTTTTTCATAATTTGCACCTCTTGCTAAGATTTAATAAATAACTACCTTAAATTTTAGTCTTTTTATAATATTTTTAGAATTAAAAAATAAGGAATGTAATAAGATATATGTATAAAGAAAGAGGCTTTATTATGAAAAAAATGAGAATTCCTTTATTGATTGCTTTAGCGGTGGCAATTATTGGAATTATTTTTGGATCGTTCTTTGATTTTCAAATTTCTAGCGCAATCGCTAATCCAAAAAGCATCTTTGGATTAACCGTATCCGCAATTTGTCCAACACTCGGCTTTGCCGCTGTTGCTGCTATGGGTGGTGGATTTGTCGCGATTATCGTTAAAGGTAAAAATCATATCGCTTTAAAAATCTTATTTGGCGTACTTGCCGCTGCATGTTTAGGCGTTGCTATTTTCTATCCAGCTGGCGAATATTTTGGAGACATTGGTTTCTATTGGGTTGCCCCTCAATGGGTTGGCTCTTTAAGTGTTATTCTCCCAGAATGTGCTGCGATGGTTGGTGGCTATTTCTTATTCAAAGATTATGAAAATGATAAGTTATGGATCATCTTCTGTATCGTGGTGGCATTATTACTTATTGCTTTATTAGCAGTTATACCTATTATCAAAGATAATATGCACCGTCCAAGATTTAGATTTATTTCCACTCATAGCGAAGTAGAATTCCACAACTGGTGGGAACCATTCAAGGAATATAGTGGTGATTGGATTAAGGCTACTGGATTCAGCAAAGAAGACTTTAAATCCTTCCCAAGTGGACACACTGCTGAAACTAGTATT
>JAFZLN010000065.1 GCA_017551465.1 Bacilli bacterium | reverse complement strand
TTTTTTCTTAAATAAACCCTTATCGAAAAGAACTATACAAAAATGCCAAAATGATAAGATTTTAGCAAAGAAAAAAGGCCACGCTTCTAGTGGCGTGACCTTCTAGTAAAGAGAAAGGACTTTATCACTTACCAACAGCTAATTTAACGCATTCATAAGCACCATTATAGTGACCTTGTTTTTTAAGTGCGTCGATTTGGTCACACATGTGAGGGATAAGTTCCTTATCACTAATTAAACGGTCGAGCATCGCGTTAACTTCCTTAACAGTTGGGCATTCAGGTGTGGAATCACCGTTTTCCCTGCCATTAATTGCTCCATAGACTTCATGACCACCGATGTGGCGCATAAAGAGCTTAGGAATTGGATAATACGCTAACTCGCTAGGCTTAGTCACTAATAAATCAGTCACTGGCATTAATAAATTTGTGGAATAAACTGCTTCAAAGATATCTTTGTTATAAATCGCATAGATACCAGAAGCATCACCTTCTTTAATATCTTTAGCAAACTTTGTTAAGGATTGATATTCATTAAAGAAGTTCTTGGTTTCGATGTCTTTAATCTTTTCCACTAATTTGTTATAGACATCGAGATGGTCACCAAAGTTAATAAATAGGGCAACCTTATTTTCTTTAACGTATGGGATTAAATGCTTAACCATCGCTAAGAACATATCGAAACCCGCACCGGCGCCACCAACAGTCATTAAGATACGTAATGGTTTACCAGTAGCGATTCTTTCTTTACGACGTTTGTTATCGTTTTCTAAATCCACTAATAGTTCATGGTCAATGAAACAACCAACCATCTTAAGTTGATCTTCAGGGATACCGTTAAGCGGTTTCTTATCAAAACCATTTAAGGTTTTATAACCAAAATACGCAAATGGTGTTTGCACTGTGTGAATCGCGCCTTCACTTAGATGTAAGCCCATTGGCCAGTTGTCTGGAATAGCGTTGACCACATGTGTCATGCCCGCATGAATCGCGCCTTGACTTGGCCAGACGTGAGTGGCGATATATGGGATATCTTTATCAATGTTCTTGAAGATAGGCACTAATAGTTCGCTATTTCTTTGATCTTTCGCGTTGTAGCTAATCTTCTTAAAACCTTCACTATTAAGTGGTTCCCAAACAATCTTATTAAATAATTTAGATTTTTGAGAGATGCGAGACGCTAAAGAATACATATCGTTTTGTTCTCTAATCATCTTGCTACCTGTGGCGTCAAAACTCGCCAAATCTAACCAATATGGTTTGTAGCCTAAGGCTCTTGCAGCGCTAGCCATTGCAATGGAAATGCGGTAGTGGCCAAAGCCCATTCTGATATTACCCACAATTAAAGCGTTATCTTCAAACTTTTGGTTTTCTTCACCAAACACGATATTGCTTGCATCAATGAAATCTAAGGTTGGGATTTCTTTAAATGAAATCTTATAGTCAGCGTTAGAATCATCGCCATATTTCTTAATATATTTAGCCTTGCTCTTATTAGCCCCTTTAATGACTTTCTCAGTCATTGGGTTATTAAAGATACTACTTGTTCTATCTGTCATTGATAAATACCCCCTTCTTAACATCATAGGTGAAGTGCTTTAACTCACCATTAAGTTCAAAAGTGATGTAAATGAGATTGCCTCTGGTAATGTATCGACGGTTATGCGCGTTTTCAAAGATTTCAAACGTCTCTTTCAAAAGCTTTTTCTTTTCTTCATCATAAGTGGCGATATCATCACTAGTCATAAGGACACTGCCGAATAAAGCATTAATCTTACTTAAAGCTTCTCTTTGAGGAAGTGTTAACTTAATGTTATCGTCTCTAAGTAAGAAGACGTCTGGATCGTTACCGAATAAGTGGTTGTTCATAAATGAACGATAAATAGTGTTTTGAATTGTGACTTTCGTGGACACTCTTTCGCGATGGAATAAACGCATGTAGAAGATGTCATCGAACTGCAAAGAAACATCTGGTCCCACTCGTAAGTAATCAAAATGTTCGTAGGAGTTAATAATATTCGCACCACAACCTAAGATAAGACGGTCACCTAAGATGTTTCTTAATAACTGATAAGCCTCATCTTGGACCATACATCTGGTCTTACCTTCATATTGTGGTAGTGCCGCCGCATACAAGAAGTCAAGCTTAAAGAAGTCTACCCCCAAGTCCATGTAATGGACTAAGCATTCCTTGATATAAGCAATGACTTCTTGATTGTCGAGGTCAAGAGCGTAGAACCCTGACCAGTTTCCTCCCGCTTTGATCGGTCTCCCTTTTCGATCCTTCCTAATCCAATCTGGATGTTCAGAAAATAAGCGGGATTTGGTTTCCGCGGCAAACGGAGCGAGCCATAAGCCCGCCTTGAACCCTTTTTTGTGAATCTTATCGATAATTGGCTTTAAGCCATTAGGGAACTTATTCGGATCAACGTCCAACCAGTCACCGACAAATGTTTCATAACCATCATCGATTTGGAAGAGATTGAAACGATTATCTAACGCTTCTAAATCTCTTAAGATAATACTTTCGTTAATGTTCTGATAGTAGTTATACCAACTGGTATAGCCAAACAGTTTCTTAACGTTTCTTTTTGGGAACGCATCCCAGAAGGCCATTAAACCTTCTTCATAGTTCCCGTAGTAGCAGTAATCAAAGACAGTGACTCTTTGACCTTTTTCTAGTTTTAGTCCACTGATATCACTAATAAGGTGGATGCTACTTCTATCCTTAATTAATTCAATAATTAAATAGGCAGTCTTATAGTTAAGGTTAAAGATAAACGATTCAAATTTACCTTTGCTATAGAAGACATCATAGCCATGACTTTTTCTAATTGAATAATTATAGAAAGTCGCATCCCCATACTTATCCATCGCAAACATGTGCGAGATGATATGTGGGCTCTTTTTAATATTTCTAAGGCGTTCCACTAAACGATATTCTTTAGTGTCAGTCCAGGACTGATAGCCATTAAGGAAATATAAGTCTCTGTAATTGATGTGACATGGATAAGAGACATCGGCTTTATGAAGAACAATTTCTTCATGGGCAACGATAGAGATAGTGGTTCTATGACCATCTCTTATCTCGTTAAATGACACATCAGCGTTACTTGCTGTAATAGTATGTTTATGACCATTCTTAAAATAGACAAGTCGCATATTATTACCTATAGTTATTCGGCTTTTTCACCGAGATCTTTTTCGTTTTCAATTGCTTTTAAGAAAGCTTCGTCACCTTCTTTAGCAATAGTTTTCATAACTTTCTTTTCTCTATAGAAGAGAAGGATGATGGCACCAGCGACACAGAAAGCCACAGCGACGATAGCAACGATTACTAAGCCAAACTTAGAAGCAGTGATGTCATTACTTGTGGTATCGAGGTGTTCAACACCAAGAATCGCTAAGGAAGTAAAGAGAATCATCGCTAAGGATTGACCGAACTTCATCGCAAATGTACGAGCGGCGAAGAACATACCTTCTCTATTTTGACCAGTAGTGACAGCTTCAGCTTCAGCAACGTCCGCAACGATACTTTGAGGAATGATACCAAGTAAAGCCATTGGTAAAGCGGCGATAACCATGATTAAGATACCGAATACCCAGCTTAAACCATCGGCAGAACCTTGTTCTGGTAAGAAGTTAGGAATGGATGAAACCGCTGTAATTGCATAGCAAACCGCTAAGCCTAAGAAACCTGCGATAACAAGTTTCTTTTTACCAAACTTCTTAACCATCTTGGTGACGAATGGATAGAAGACCGCACTTAAGACAGTCATACCACCCATAAACACCATAACCATACCTTCATCGAAGCCCATAGAGACTTTAACGAAGAATGGTAAACCAGTTTGGAACATGGTTAAGCCAACCCAGTACATAATGTCTGAGATTGAGAATGTTCTGAAATCTTTATTCTTGAATGTAGAAACGAGTGATTTAACAACATTTTCTTCACTTGGTTTAGTATCAACGAATTCTCTTTCTTTTAAGAAGAATGTTGGAATCATCATACAGACACAGGCAATAACCGCTAAAACGATGAAGCAAATTCTATAACTCCACGCAAAGCCAACTGCGCCTCTTAATAAACCAGCGAATACGAATGGTGTATAAGCTAATAATGTACCAGCAAAGAATGTTAATGAGATAGATGTAGAAATGAACATTCTATCTTCTTGAGTTTTGCCAAACTCAGAGATAAGAGCGTTATAAGGTGTACAGTACATTGTCATGAATAAGTAGAATAAGACAATAGCGACACTAATCCAGACGATATTCCATGGACTCTTGTCAGCGACAGGAGCGCAGAATAACAAAACTGTGACGATAGATAAAGGAATCGCCGCGATTTGCATAAATGGAATTCTTCTACCTCTTGGATTCTTACTTCTATCAGATAAAGAAGCAATAAGTGGGTCAGTAACAGCGTCAAAAATACGACTTAAAGCGGTAATTAAACCTAAAACAGTCATAAATCCACCGATACATAAACCAGGAATGATGTATTGAATTGCGCCAGCGTCTTGATCGCCTTTTGTTGGTAAATAGAATGTTACTAACCATGCGCTGATGATACCTGAAAGCAACGACCAACCTAATTGACCGATAGCAAAGATAATCATCTGTTTTTTACTTAACCTTTTCATAATTTGTCTCCCTTTTTAAATTATGTCCCCGATTAATTGTTGTTAAGCGTTGATAGAATGATGTCAATCATACATTCAACTTGTGCTTGTTTTTCAATCACTTTATCTTGATTGAGAACTGCCGCTTTGATGGAAAGCTTCTTACAAAGCTCTAACAATGCGTGAGTGGTGGCGAAGTAGAACATTGAAACATCTCTTTGCTCTTTAACCGAGCCATCCTTTAAGCCATCTTCATAGGCCTTCATATAAACCTTTTCATACTGACCAACGACCGCTTCATATGGATCAATGACATCAGTGGTGCCAGGATCTTCGCTACTAATGAAAGAATCAAATTCATTAATAAACTTATAGAACTCTGGATGGTTGACGAAGATTTGAAGATAACTTAAGTAGAAGATTTTAAGTTTTTCAAAACCATTTCTACCTTCGTCGAGTTTGAAGTACAAAGTATTAACTTCTTTTTGTAACTTCATCGCTGAAGAAACAACGATTGCTTGTTTCTTACCAAAATAACGGTAAATGGTGGCTTCACCCACCTGCGCAGACACCGCGATATCTTTAATTGTGACGTCTTGAATGGAGCGACAAATAAACAAATCTGTTGCGATGTCGACTAAAAAATTCATTTTTACATCTTTTAAACTCATAACACTATGATAGATTAACTCTCAAAACGATAATCTTTCTATCATCAATATATCTTTAATATAAAAATAAAGCAAATAAAAAATGCAAAATAATACTAAAAAACCTTATTTTTATTTATAAAAGATAATGTATAATGAGTTTGCTCAACAAAAATATAGGAGACGTAATTATGAAATTACAAAATAGACTTTTATTTTTAGGTGCATTAGTCGCCACCTCTTTAGTGGCGTGTAATAACACCCAACCAGCACCAGAGCCAGATAATCATGTCAATGTCTTCATTTTATCTGGCCAATCCAATATGGAAGGTTCAACCACATACGTTAGCGCTAGTGGTGATCAATGGTTAAGAAATGCCTTTGAAAAATTAAATCAAGATTATAGTTTAGATCTCGATATCACACCTTTTGAAGATGCAGATGGTAACATTACTAAAAACGCTCCTGGTATCCCAGAAGTCTTAACAAGCTATTATGGTTTCTACCCACCAAACGGTGCAAGTAGTGCTCATGCTTCTAACGCCGAAGACAAATTAGCGGGTAAATTTATGCCAACCAATGTCGCAATGGGTAGCCAAGAAAGATTCATGGGTCCTGAAATTGGTATGTCCATGGTTTTAAAAGCCCATGCAACAGAGGAAAATCCAATCTATTTCATTAAATGTGCTTTCTCCGGTTCTGGCTTCAGAAATAGTGCGCCTAACTGGGGACACAATTCCACATTTAATGGCTACAATAAAGATAATAATCTTTATGAAACCTACTTTGCCCCATTCGTTAACAATAACCTTAAATATATTGAAGAAGAACTTGGCAAAGTCCCTGTCATTAAAGGTTTCTTATGGCACCAAGGTGAATCCGATTCTGGCAGCAACACCTACAAAGATGATTTAGGCAGTTTAGTGGAAAGATTCAGAGATGAATATGCTGAATACGCTGTTGATGGTGATGGCCAAAATATTGCCTTTGTTGATGGCTACATCTATGATGGTCCAAGAAGTCCATATGGTGCGAATACAGATTTAACCGTTAATAAGCAAAAAGATTTATTAGCCCAAGAAAAAGATAATAACTTTGTTATCAACACCTCATACATGCATGAAGATGGTCAAGAAAAAATGCAATTAAATATCAATCCTGATCGTGGCGATGTTGAAGGTGGTGTCGATAATTATCACTATAAGACCTATGACTGTGTCCGCTTAGGCATGGCCTATGCTAACGTCATTCTTGATAACAACCTTTTAGACTAATCAATTAAGTTTTTATTAAAAAAACCATTCTCAATTTGGGGGAGTGGTTCTTTTATTTGGATTGTGTATAATTATTACTGCGCTTGTAGCTCAGTTGAATTAGAGTGCAACTCTCCGAAGGTTGAGGTCACGCGTTTAAATCGCGTCAAGCGCACCAAACTTATAAAATGTGTCCTGATTTATTTCAGGACTTTTTTATTAAAAAATTTTGATTTAATCAAATAAAAAAACACTAAGTAAAACAGTGTCTAAAAATATTCAAATAATTAACTTTACTAAAGTAAATAAATTAGGTATGATATTGTCTCTTTTGGACCGAAAGAGAGAAGGGAGAGGAAAGATATATGAAAGCAAACAAAAACAAGTACTTCGTAGCCGCGAAAAATAACACTGATGCACTAGTGGTCTATTTCTCCGCTAAAGGTGTACAAGCCAATGGTATCCTTACTAAAGGCAATACTGCTAATTTAGCGGAAATCATCGCAGATGAATTAAACGCGGACCTATTCGAACTTGTTTCTAACGATAAACATTATCCAGATGACTATCGTCCACTTCTTGAGATTTCCAAAAAAGATATCGAAAGTAACGCTCGTCCTATGTATCAAGAAGATGTGCCAGATTTTGCTAAATACAAAAAAGTGTTCATCGGTGGACCTGCTTGGTTCTTCTATTGGCCAATGATTAATTACACATTCTTAGATAAACATGATTTAACTAATAAGACTCTTATTCCTTTTGCCACTCACGCTGGTTCCGGTCTAAAAGGTATTGATGATCATTTAATTGAAATGTATCCAAAAAATAAAGTTTTAAAAGGTATCTCCATTAATGGTTATGATGCACAAAACGATAAAGATCATGTCAAAAGAGTGATTAACAATTGGCTTAAAGAAATACTAGGATAACGCGTACAAGGAAGATGGCGCTCCCACATATACGGGAACGCTTTTTTTCTGCAAAAATTTTTAATGAAAAGGTCTTGACACCTATATACCTCGTGATATGATGTATAGCGTGAAAAGAGGTATGCTATGGATGCTCAATTAAAAAGAGGTGTACTAGATGTCTGTGTCTTAGCGGCTATTAAGAATGAAGATTCTTATGGCTATAAGATCATTAAAGACCTAAAACCTATTCTCGAACTATCCGAATCCACTCTCTACACCATTCTGAAGCGTTTAGAGGAAGCCAACATGTTAGTGGTGCGTTCCGCGGAATACGAAGGACGACTCCGAAAGTATTATCACATCACATCGAATGGCTTACGAAGAATTGAAGACTTCAAGAACGAATGGAAAGAAATTATGGAGATTTATGCCTTCATAGAAAGGGAGGAGAGATATTAATGAACAAAAAACAATTCTTAGATGAACTTAGAAGTAAATTAGTCGGTCTTCCCGATGAGGAAATAGAAAACCGCATTAGCTTCTATGAAGAAATGATCAATGACCGTATTGATGAAGGTAAAAGCGAAGAAGAAGCAGTTAGCGAAATCGGTACAGTTGATGAAGTAATTAGAGAAATCGCTAAAGACACACCGCTTGTGAGCTTAGTCAAGCATAAGATGAAACCAAAGAGAAGACTCAGAGGTTGGGAAGTAATGTTAGTTGTCTTCTCATTCCCATTCTGGCTTCCAGTTGTGATTACCGCTATTGCGTTAACATTTGCCGCAATCGTCGTGATGTGGAGTGGTGCAATTGCTGTCTATGCTACTGAAGTGAGCATGGTTGCTACATTCCTCTGGGGTACCGCTGCTTACGTTTCTAGTGGTA
>JAFZLN010000064.1 GCA_017551465.1 Bacilli bacterium | reverse complement strand
GGCTATAACTTAATGTTTGCCTTCGCCTCCGCGGAAAAAGTCAAAAAGGCACTAGGAGAATAACATCATGTATCAAAAAGAATTTATTATTTCTAATAACGATGTTGATTATCGTTTTACCTTAAAGCCCGCTAATCTATATCGTTTGTTTCAAGATGTGGCTTTAAAGGCTACTGAAGAAGTTGGCTCTGATTCCATTTCTTTATCCAAAAGAGGCATTGACTGGGTCATTACTAGAATGGATGTCGAAATCACGAGATTACCAAACTGTAATGAAAAGGTCACAGTTTGTACATACCCAGGAAAAGATATGGCGATGTTATATCCACGTTTCTTCTATATTCTAGATGAAAACAAAAACGTTATCGTTAGAGCCTCTTCCATTTGGGCTTTGATTGACGCTAAGGCAAGAAAGGTCATCGTGGATAAAGATGTCATCAGTAAACTCCCACCTGAAACAAGCCCGTATGAAATGCCATTGCCAGGCAAAATAGCCTCAGAGTGTGACAAACAGCACATAGAGACAAGAAAAATACATTATAGTGACTTAGACTTTAACTGCCATATGAACAATGTCCGTTATGTCGAATTATTAATGGACACTCATGACTTTGAATTCTATAAAACACATAGACCAAGTTTCATCTCACTTAATTATATGAAAGAAATCAAAGAAGGCGAAACCGTGGAAGTCTATAGTGATAGAAACAATCCAGAAACCATTGAAGTCAAAGTCGATGGTGGAACTTCCTTCCTTGGTAAGGTCACATTTATTCAAGAATAAAAGGAGCATTAGCTCCTTTATTTTTTATCATAATTTCGCTTAACTTCCACAAGCATCTTTTCCATATTGTCCATACAAGTTTCAAAATCGAACTGTTTAATGAACTCTTGGTCTTTAGTTTGTAGTTCTTTCTTTTCTTCCGGATGCTCGATCCAATAATCAATATGCTTTGTTAAATCATCAATGTTTTTGGATTCATATTTACATCTATCATCCAAAGCAAACTTACGCGTCGCGCTTTTCTTACTATCCGCGATAACTGGAATCATGCCAGTGGCAATGGCTTCTAAACATGAGATAGCTTCAATCTCAACAATAGATGTATGGACATAAAGATCACCTAACCATAAAGCGGTGTTAAGTTCTTCATGCTTATATAACTTTTGAGTAACTGGATTAGTGAGCTTAAGACTCTTTGATAGTTTTTCTAAATACTCTCTTCTTGGTCCATCACCAGTTAACATAACTTGGATTTGGCTCTCATATTTGGAACGTTTTACGGCATATAAAAGCTCTTGTTGATTCTTCTCTTTAGATAACCTACCTGACATAATGATGACAAACTTGTTTTTAAGGTTATCAGGACGCTCAACTTGTTTAGGATAAAAGTACTTAAAATTGACCCCATTCGAGATGACATAAGCGGGAACATTTTTCTTGTTATATTCACTGACATAATCTCTTATAAATTCAGTAGGATAGTGGATAGCGTCCACTTTACTAAAATATGTTCTCCATAAGTAAGCATAAGTGCATTTGTTCATTAAGTTACTGGCCATCATAAAGACATGGCTAGTAAAGTTTTCCGCTTGCATATGGAAACCACTGGTAAAAGGAATGTGGTGTTTCTTACAGTATTTCAAAGCGCGTTTAGATGCCGCAAAAGGCACTAAACCATGGACAATATCGGCATCCTCACAAGCGGCTTTGATAATACGTTTATCACCTTTAGCAAGACAAACGCCATTCTTCTTTAAATAGTTATTAAGAAAGCCAAGATTCAATCTCTTTAAGATATAGAATCCAGTCATATTCTTTTTATCTGGATCAGGACAGACGACTTTAACATCATGTCCTTTATTAATTAATGTATTTATTAAGTTATAAGCCGCTAGGGAAGTACCGTTATTAGCTTCGCCTAGGACGTCACAAACAATAGTAATTTTCATGCTGATTTAAAACCTCTAGAAAAATCATAACGGATAAGAGTAAAGATGCATATCCACTATGCGATTAACAATTCTATAGATATGTAAATAAATGCCTACTTTAAGACGACTTTATGGAAGGCTTTTTTACCTTTTTTAATCTTGATTGGTTCTGCTAAATCTGCTTTTGTGATTCTTAAATTAACATCACTGACTTTTTCACCGTTAAGTGAGATACCACCTTGATCAATAAGTCTTCTAGCTTCACCTTTAGAAGTGGCTAATTTAGTAAGCACTAATAAGTCTAATAAACCGATATCATTTTCAAGTTCAATTTCAGTGGTTGGCATATTAGCGTCATCACCTTCACCAGAGAATAAAGCACGAGCGGCTTCTAACGCCTTTCTTGCTTCTTCTTCGCCGTGTACTAACTTAGTGATTTCAAAGGCTAATATTTCTTTCTTTTCGTTGATTCTTTCACCTGGCCATTTAGCCATTTCTTCAATTTGTTCAATTGGTAAGAAAGTAATCATCTTTAAACATTTATCGACGTCAGCGTCGTTAACATTTCTCCAATATTGGAAGAATTCATATGGACTTGTTTTATCTTTATCTAACCAAAGAGCGCCGTTCACGGATTTACCCATTTTCTTACCTTCACTATTTGTTAATAAAGGAATGGTTAAAGCAAAAGCGTCTTTACCAGTTTTCTTTCTGATGAGTTCAGTACCAGCGAGCATATTGCTCCATTGGTCATCGCCACCAAATTCCATATTACAGCCATAATGTTCATGTAAATAATAGAAGTCATAAGACTGCATAATCATGTAGTTAAATTCTAAAAATGTTAAGCCTTTTTCCATTCTTTGTTTATAGCATTCTGCAGTTAACATTTTATTGACGGAAAAGCAGGCGCCAACGTCTCTTAAAAGTTCAACGTATTTTAACCCTTTTAGCCAATCAGCATTATTGACACAAACGGCCTTATCTTCACCAAATTCAATGAAGCGACCAATTTGTTCTTTAAAGCGAGCGCAGTTATGAGCAATTTGTTCTTCTGTGAGCATCGCTCTCATATCTGTACGACCACTTGGATCACCGACTAAACCAGTGCCGCCACCTAAGACGACGATTGGTTTATTACCGGCTAATTGTAATCTCTTCATTAAGACTAAAGTCATGAAGTGACCAGCGTGAAGTGAATCCGCTGTTGGGTCAAAACCAATATAGAATCTTGCTCCGCCATTATTGATGAGTTCTCTAATTTCTGCTTCATCTGTGACTTGAGCAATCAAACCTCTTCTTTGTAATTCTTCGTAGATTTTCATTTTGAATATCTCCTTTTAGTAAAAAACCTCTATTCCAAAAAATGGAACAGAGGACGATTAATCGTGGTACCACCTCTATTTAGATAATTCTCACGAACTATCCCTTAGTGTGTCTTTGACACTTCGCTATTTCGGGCGAACCCGTCATTCCCTACTAAATGGTTCAGGAAGCAGCTCCAGAATGTATTCCCCTTAACTAGTCTATGGTCTTGCAGCAACCGGCCACTCTCTAGAAGACATCATTAAGCGTACTTGTTTCCTTCAACGCTTTACTTGGTAAGTATAGCAAATGCGTATCTTAAAATAAAGATACATTGTGAAAGCATAATTGATAATATGTCTAAACTTATATAGAATATAAACACTGAGATATGGAAAAGAAGACCAACAAACCTAACAAAGTACCAAAAGCAAGACTATTTTCCTTTAGTTATATCCTCTACGATTTGGTGAAATGGTTTGGCTTCTGGCAAACAATGATCTGGTATCGTATCAAAAAGACATATGATGGACCAGAAGCAAAAAAGAGAATTAAAGGTGGTGCTTTCATCTCTTCTAACCATGTTGGCTTCTCTGACCCATTTATCCTACTAACAGCATTCTTATCAAGAAGATTACATTTCGTCTTTATGTCAGAACTCATTCATAATAAGTTCCAAGAATGGTGCTATAGAAGAGTGTTTCTCTCTTATCCAATTGATAGAGAAAAACCATCTTTAGCGACAATGAAATTCTTAAGCCAATATGTCGCAAATGGTCATGTACTCGGCTTATTTCCAGAAGGCCATATCAAAAGAGATGGTGAAGTCGATGCCTTTAAAGGCGGTATCGTCTTAATGGCCTATTTAAGTGGTAAACCAATCATCCCTGTCTATCATCAGAAAAGAACAAGCATTTGGCATATGACTAGATTAGTGGTGGGTAAACCATTTAACGTTAAAGAAAAGATTGGTCCCGTCATGAACCAAGCCAAGCTAAACGAAGTCGCTAATGAATTATATGAATATGAATTACATCTCCAAGAGATGTGTGAAG
>JAFZLN010000063.1 GCA_017551465.1 Bacilli bacterium | reverse complement strand
AGTACCGAAACTAAAATGAGGCTTAAAAAGTCATTATTATATTAATTGTTGTTACTTTGCATTATTATGTAATTAAGGAAATAACATTATGATCATACCAATCCAAGTTATCATAGATAGCGGACTTCAAGAACAAGCCCAAAAGATATTCGAAAGTATGGGACTAAACATGTCCCAAGCAGTTAATCTATTTTTCTATAACTGTGTGATAAACGGTAAAATCCCATTCAGCACTGAAATGCCCCAAAATCTTAATAATCAATACTTTGCATCTAAGATTGGGACTCCATATAATCCAGAAGATAATAACAAGAAGTAAAAAGAGAGCAGACAATTTGCTCTCTTATTCGTTTGGTTTGTTTTTATTGTGCTGACTTTTTTGTTTAAGTCTGCTTTTTGTCGCCACTTTGCTTTACATTGTATTGCTGAAATGATATAATATATCTGTAAGGAGGTAAATATTATGACTTCACCAACTCAAGTTAGAATTGATAGCGATGTCAAAAGAGAAGCGACAGTATTATTTGCTAATCTTGGGCTCGATATGTCTAGTGCAGTCAATTTATTTCTCTTTCAATGTGTGCTGAGAGGCGGATTACCTTTTAATATCGAAATGCCAAATTATAACAAGGAAACCATTGAAGCGATGATGGAAGCCAAGAAGATTTCTAGCGATCCATCTGTAAAAGGTTATTCGTCCGTTGAAGAAGCACTAGATGCATTGAAAGAAGAATAATGAGTTATACAATCAAGTTTACTAACGCCTTTAAGAAGAATTATAAACTGATGAGGAAAAGAGGTCTTGACCTCAATCTATTGGATGAAGTAATTAGAAAATTAGCCAATAGAGAACCTTTGGAAGCAAGTAATAAAGACCACGCTTTATCAGGAAATTTTAAGGGCTTTAGAGAGTGCCATATCAAACCTGACTGGCTTCTCATTTATTTTGTAGAAAACAATATCTTGACAATCACCATGGTTAACACTGGAACGCATTCCGATTTATTAAAAATGTAAGAGAGCATTAAGCTCTCTTATTTATTTAGCATCTTTTCTGCTACCCCTACGAAGGCATAATTGTTAGCGCCTTTTATCAGGTTATATTCATCGCCTAATTCTTTCGCGGTTTTATAGCAGTTTCTGAAGATTGTTTTCATGATGTTCTTTAACTTTAAGTCAACTTCTTCAAAGGACCACTTCTCACCGAGTTTATATTGTTCAATTTCTAAACCAGATACTGCGACACCACCGGCATTGCTTGCTTTACCTGGAGAATAAATGACTTTATTAGCAATAAATAGATGAGCAGCTTCCATGGTACATGGCATATTAGCGCCTTCAAAGACACCGATTACACCATTAGCAATTAATTTCTTAGCGTCTTCTTCGTCTAATTCAAACTGAGTAGCGCATGGGAATGCGAGGTCACATTTAATAGACCAGATGTCTTTAGTGTTCATCACTATGACTTCATCTTTAACTAAGTCTTTATATTCTTTAATTCTGCCACGTCTATCTTCTTTTAACGCTCTAATGGTTTCAAAGTCGATACCATTAGGAACATAGATAGTATTGTTAGAGTCATTCATCGCCACTACTGTGCCACCATATTCGGTGACTTTCTTTAAGCAATATAAGGCAACGTTACCACTACCGGATACAATAACTCTTTTACCTTTAAAGTTAGTGTCTTTGTATTCTTTTAATGCACCTCTAGCAAAATATGTCACACCATAACCGGTGGCTTCAGTTCTACATAAAGAACCGCCTAAATCTAATGGTTTACCAGTTAATGAACAATCACATTTACCAGAGTATTGTTTATAAGCTTCGTATAAATATCTAATTTCACGACCACCGACACCGATATCACCTGCTGGGACATCAAGGTCAACACCAATATATGGATATAACTCTTTCATAAAGGCATAGCAGAAGTTTTTAACTTCGTTATCACTTTTGCCTTTAGGATCAAAGTCACTACCACCTTTAGCGCCACCCATTGGTAAACCAGTTAAATAGTTTTTAAATATTTGTTCAAATCCTAAGAACTTAAGAATTGATAAAGTAACAGAAGGATGGAACCTTAAGCCACCTTTATAAACACCATTAGCGTTATTGAATTGAATTCTATAACCCTTATTAGTGTGTTTCTCACCTTTGTCATCAACCCAATTAACGTCAAAAGTGATGATTCTATCAGGTTCTACAATCTTTTCTATAATAGAGGCATATCTAGGATTATTAAGTACACTATCATCTAATGAAGAAAACATCTCCTTAAGAGCGGTTTGGAATTCTGGTTGATCGTTGTATTTGCTAAAATCCATAACGACTGTCTCCCTTACAAAACAATTTAAGTTATGAATTGATTATACACTATATGAAAAACGCTATTCATACTTTTTAATAACGGGTAATCATATCAAATACAAATAATTGAAAATATTTTCAACTATTTATCCCCATATTTATTTTTATAAGCATATATACGTATATAAGATTATTTAATTAAGAAATATAAATATAGGGATAGCCAAATATGCTAATTTTTTCTTGTTGATTTCTATATTTTTTGTGTCTTATCATGTAGTCACTTTATGGCAAAAAAGAAGAACACCAAATATGATCAAAACTTAATCGAAGCTCTAAAACAATTACCTTCATCAATTGAAGATAAGAGGCATGGCTTTGTCATAGAAATCAAAGATGATAGAGCAAGAAGCAACGAAACAAGATTCGAGCATATCGCCAAAAAGAATCACGAGCTAAAGGTTAGAGATATTAAATCAATACCCGAGGGAATTAAAGAATATGTAAAATTCGTTAAGAGCAATGAGATAGAAAATACATGCTACTATTTCATCAAAAGAAAAGGAGAGGATAGAGGATTCATTCAAGTTGCAATACTGTTAGATGAAACGAATCCAAAGAGAGCGCGTATTAAGACAGTATTTATTGCGCACCGTCTAAAATAGTTATTCAACTTTTTAATAAGGTTTGATACAATGAATTTGCCGAAGGTGGAGAATCAGTGCACGACCACGACGCACCTAGCAATAGGTGGAAAGGTGATCCGGGATGGTAACTGCCCCGGTCGGTAAATGAAAAACGTTCCGAGCAAAGGAACGTTTTTATTTGTTGTAAGCCATTTTAACTGCTAAGCAGATTACTTCGGCAGCGGTCTTTATCTCTTCTAGATTTGGATAACTTGGACAGATTCTTATATGTTCATTATTAGGATCTTTATGATATGGGTAAGCTGCACCAACATCTGTAAGTGTTACGCCTAGTTCTTTGCAGGTTTTTACGACTTCTGAGGCGTTTTTACAGTAAAGGGATATAAAATATCCTCCTGTTGGTTTACTCCATCTAGCAATGTCTTTTATTTCTTTTTCGAGTATATCGTAAATTAAGTCAAACTTTGGTTTTAATATGGCGGCATGCTTATTCATATGTTCTCTAATGGCTTGTTCATCTTTAAAGAACAAGGCATGTCTATATTGATTTAACTTATCATAACCAATGGTTTGATATTTAAGGACATTCTTAATGTCTTTTAAGTTAGTGGGTGACGCTCCTAACATAGCGACACCACTACCT
>JAFZLN010000062.1 GCA_017551465.1 Bacilli bacterium | reverse complement strand
TTTCTATGTCACTTCTATGAAGCAAGTTGATAGAATAACACTCGATGTTGCAATAGAAGCTGTACAAAGTATTACAGGTATTAAAAACGTCGCTGCACAGTTGTCTGAACAAAAGATTATTAATGTTGTCGCAGACTACTACAATCTTGCTCCATCACAGCTAATTGGTAAAGTGAGAACTGGTCAAATTGCCTTAGCGCGACACATCGCTATGTATTTAATAAGAATTAATATAGACATCCCATTGACTAAAGTTGGTAACACTTTCGGAGGTCGTGACCACACCACTGTGATGAATGGCATTTCAAAAGTGGAAAGTATGTTGAAAACTGACGAGTCATTAAAAGCGGTAATCAACACCTTACAAAAGAAGTTAAAGTCTAATTGATTTTATTAAAAATAAAAAATATCAATTTAAAGTGGACTGTGGTAAAATATTTCTAAAGTATAAATCTTGAGTTATCCACAATATCCACCGACTTAATAATTATTATTAATATAATAAATATATAAAAAGAGAAAGGAATAAGTATGAGATTTACAATTAAGCGTGAAGAATTCCTTAAAGGTCTAAACATTGCTTCAAGAGCTATTTCCAGCAAAAACGCTAAAGCAGTTTTAGAAAATTTTAAATTAGAATTAAACGAAAAAGGTTTATTTATTACTGGTACAGATGAAAACATTTCTATTAAAACTCAAGTTCCTTATAAGTTAGGTGAAGAAGATATTATCAGAAACTACAAAGAAGGTTCAGTTTTAATTAAAGCTAGACTCTTGGTGGAAATGATCAGAAAGATGGATACTGAAGAAATTACTTTAGATGTCATTGATTCCACAATTGCAACAATCAGTAACAGCAATAATCGTTCTGAATATAGCTTAAACTGCGTTAAGGTTGATGAATATCCAGATCTTGATTTAGATGCTACAGGTACAGAATTAACTCTTTCTAGAGCGGATTTTGATATCTTAGTAAGCCAAACAACATTTGCGGCATCTCTTAAAGAACAACGTCCTATTCTTACCGCTTTAAATCTCGAAGCTAATAATGGTGTCTTAACCGCCACTGCGACAGACTCTGCTCGTATGGCTAGAAAGACATTGAGCATTCCTCTAGGCGTTGAATTCGTTGCTAATATTCCTGCTAAGATGATGAACGAAGTTAACCACCTCTTAGAAGGTAGAGAATCAGTTACTATCGCTTTTAGCGATAAAAAAGCATTATTCACCATTGGTACAACTGTTGTTGCCACTAGATTAATTGCTGGTGATTATCCAAATACAAAAAATATCGTTCCAAAGGTTACTAACTACTTATTGGAAGTTAACGCTAACGATTTAATGAAGGCTATTGAAAGAGCTAATATTTTATCCATTGATAGAGAAAACATTGTTGATCTATCCATGAGTGAGGATAGCATTGAGATCTCTGCTAAATCCAGCCAAGTTGGTTCTGCGGTTGAAAGAATTGATGTCTTTAAATACGTTGGCCAAAACTTACACATTTCCTTCAACAGTGGATTTGTTATCGAAGCTGTTAAGGCTCTCGGAAGTGCGGATGTCACTCTTGCGTTTGTAGGCGAAATGAAGCCATTTGTTGTCGAAAATGCTTCAGATGACTCGGTCGTCCAAATCGTCACTCCAATCCGTACGTATTAGGCCAAAAACACCTATTCTAAAGATATTACAAAATAAGGGAATAATTTATTCCCTTTTTAATTTATATAGTCTATAATAAACATACAGGAGTTTTTTGTGGCCCAAAAAAGCATTAAATTAAAAGAAGGTGAAACCTTCATCACACTTGGTGTTTTGCTTAAACTAACAGGTATTATCTCTACCGGTGGACAAGCAAAATACTTTCTTAGTGAAAACGCTGTTTTGGTAAACGGAGAGGAAGAAAATCGTCGCGGTCGTAAATTATACCACGGTGATGTCATTCAGTTCCGTAACATGTCATTTTTAGTCGATTGACATGCAGATCAAGAACATTAGCCTCAAAAATTTCCGTAACCACTCTTATCGTAATTTTGATTTCTCCAACAATTTGAATGTTATTACTGGCGAGAATGCTGTCGGTAAAACCAATATTGTAGAAGCAATCTATTATCTATCACTAGGCCGTAGCTTTAGAGCTAATGATGATAGTGAACTAATTAAACGAAATCACGAAAGAGCAGAGATTAATGCGACTATCTCGGAAGGAGAATTAACTAGAAAGATTAAAGTCAATATCACGAAAAATGGACGCGCGATATTGATTAATGGCAAAAGCATCTCGAAGTTATCTGAATTATCAAAATGCGTTAACGTCATTTTGTTCCAACCTAAAGATGTAATGCTATTCAGTGGTCCACCTAGAGATAGAAGAAATTTCTTAGATATTTCTATATCTAAAAAGAGTGCGATGTATTTAGATTACATCACGCGTTATGACAAAGTATTAAAAGAGAGAAATGATTTACTTAAAAGTGAAAAAGTAGATCAAACTTTACTTGATGTCACAACAGAAATGCTGGTGAAATTATCGGGTTCGATTATCTCTTATAGACAAATGTACGTCAAGGATATCAATGATATCCTTAATAAAATAACGCGCGCGCTCACAGGCGTTAAAGAGACGTTCGAAGTTGAGTATTATCCATTCGTGGCTTATGACGCTGACTTCAATGAGAACGCCAAAAAAGCATTCAAACGCGCCGAGGAAAGCGATTTCAAGCATAAGCAAACTTCCATCGGCGTTCATCGAGAAGACATTTCTATCAGCCTAAACGGACGTGATATTGCCACGTTTGGCAGTCAAGGTGAGAACAGAATTGCCGCTCTCGCACTAAAACTCAGTCCTTACTTCTTAATCGAGGACAAGGACAAAAAGCCAATAGTTGTGCTTGATGATGTTATGAGTGAACTAGATGAAAAGCATCAAGCAAGACTAATTAAATTCTTAAGAAAGTTTAATCAAGTGTTTATTACCGCCACGAAATTAGATATTCCTGACTGTAATCACTTATTAATAAAACAAGAAGAAAAGGAGGTCTTCTAATGGAAGAAGAAAAGAAAGAAGTCGTAGAAGAGACAAAAGCTCCAGAAACCGCTCCAATTCCTGAAGTTAATGTCTCCGAGATGAATGAAGAAGAAGTTCAACTCGAAAAAGCTGACGCAAAATACGACGCAGGTAACATTCAAGTCTTAGAAGGGCTTGAAGCCGTCAGAAAAAGACCTGGCATGTATATCGGTACTACATCAAGCGCAGGTCTTCATCACCTCGTTTGGGAAATCGTTGATAACGCTATCGACGAAGCCTTAGCGGGTTATTGTACCGAAGTTAAAGTCACCATTAATCCAGGAGACACAATTACCGTTGTTGATAATGGTCGTGGTATTCCTGTTGACGTGGTTAAGAAATCTGGTTTATCCGGTGTCGAAACTGTTTACACAGTCTTACACGCTGGTGGTAAATTCGGTGAAGGTGGCGGTTATAAAGTATCCGGTGGTTTACACGGTGTTGGTGCTTCCGTTGTTAACGCTTTATCTGAATGGTGTGAAGTTACTGTTCATAAAGATGGTGGTATTTATTACATCAAGTTCGTTAATGGTGGTAAGATCGTTGAACACTTAAAGAAAATCGGTACTTGTGATCCAAAAGCAAATGGTACAACAGTTACATTTAAACCAGATGCTCAAATCTTCACAGACACAACTGTTTACGATTACACAATCATTCGCGACAGAATGAGACAAGTTGCCTACTTAAATAGAGGCATCAAGATTATTGTTGAAGACGCAAGAACACCAGAAAAGGTTCATGAAGAATTCTGCTACAAAGGTGGTATTAAAGAATACGTCTTATTCATCAATAATCACAAAACAAGATTATTTGACGAAGTTATTTATTGCGAAGGCACCGCTCCTATTACTTTAGCTAGTGGTAGTGAAGCCCATGTCTATGCTGAAATCGCAATGCAATATGATGATGGTTATTCATCAAACGTTTACTCTTTCTGTAATAACGTCCATACCCATGAAGGTGGTATGCACGAAACAGGCTTTAGAGATGCGATGAGAAGAGTTGTCAACACCTATGCAAGACAAAACAAGTTCTTAAAAGATGGTGAAGATGACTTAACTGTTGATGATATTACCGAAGGTTTAACATGTGTTATTTCTGTTAAACACCCAAACCCACAATTTGAAGGTCAAACAAAGACTAAATTAGGTAATTCCGAAGTTAGAAAGATTGTTTCCCAAATTGTTGGTGATCAATTAAATAGATTCCTCTTAGAAGATCCTCGCTTAGCTAGAATAATCATGGAGAAGATTGTGACAGCGGCTAACGCAAGATTAGCGGCGAGAAAAGCAAGAGAAGAAATCCGTCGTAAAGGCGGTCTTGAACTTAATACACTTCCTGGCAAATTAGCGGACTGCTCAAGCAAAAAACCTGAAGAATGTGAATTATATATCGTCGAAGGTAATTCCGCTGGTGGTAGTGCTAAAAACGGTAGAAACAGAGAAACGCAAGCCATTCTTCCATTGCGTGGTAAGATTCTTAACGTTGAAAAAGCTCAAGCTAAACGTATCTTTGCTAACGCTGAAATCGGTAACATGATTACCGCTATCGGTGGTGGTATTGATCCAGAATTCGATACAAGCAAGATTAGATACCATAAGATCGTCATCATGACCGATGCTGACGTCGATGGTTCTCACATCCGTATCTTATTATTAACTTTCTTCTATAGATTTATGCGTCCTTTAATTACCGAAGGCTACGTTTATATCGCTCAACCTCCTCTATATAAAGTCGAATATCATGGTAAGCAATATTACGCCTACAATGATGACCAATTAGAAACAATTAAAGCTAAATTAAAATTAAAACCAGGCTATCCATTCCAACGTTATAAAGGTCTTGGTGAAATGGATGCTGAACAACTTTGGGAAACAACAATGGACCCAAGCAATCGTAAGATGATTAGAGTGACTCTTAACGATGCGATTGCCGCTGAACAAATCTTTACAGATTTGATGGGTGATAACGTTGACCCACGTAAAGAGTTCATTCACGCTAACGCGAAGTTCGTGAAGAACCTTGATATCTAAGGAAAGGAGTGCAAGTTATGTTATTAGAAGATGAAAACAAAGTCTTAGGCGAAGAAGAAGTTGAAGAAGCTGAAGTCTCCGCTGAAGAAGAACAAGAACTTGAAGCTGGTATCGTTGCCGGTTTAACCGATGTTGATACCGTCCCATTAGTTAAAGAATCCTTCCTTGATTACGCCATGTCTGTTATCGTCGCTCGTGCGATTCCTGATGTCAGAGATGGTATGAAACCAGTCCATAGACGTATCGTTTATTCTATGGCGGAAAATGGTAACACTCCAGATAAACCATTTAAGAAATGTGCTCGTATCGTCGGTGACGTTATGGGTAAATATCACCCTCATGGTGACCAAGCTATCTATGGTGCCTTAGCCAGATTAGCCCAACCATTCGCCATGAGATATATGTTAGTTGAAGGTCATGGTAACTTCGGTTCTGTCGATGGTGATGAACCAGCGGCTTACCGTTATACCGAAGCTAGAATGGCTAAATTAGCATTAGAAATGGTCCGTGATATCAACTGTGATGTTGTTGATTTTATGGATAACTATGATGGTGTTGACCAAGAACCAACCGTCCTTCCTTCTAGAATTCCAAACTTATTGGTTAATGGTTCTAGTGGTATCGCTGTTGGTATGGCCACTAACATCCCACCACACAACTTAGGTGAAGTTATTGATGGTGTTATTGCAATTGCGCGTAACCCAGAAATCACTGTTGATGAATTAATGGAATATATCAAAGGTCCAGACTTCCCAACAGGTGCTATCATCTTAGGCAGAAGTGGTATCCGTGATGCCTATGAAACAGGTACAGGTAGCATTGCTATTAGAAGTAAATGCCATATTGAAGAACGTGGTGAACATGGTTTAAAACGTATCGTTGTGGATGAAATCCCATATGGTATCAATAAAGCCAACATGATTGAAGCTATGGCGGGCTTAGTCCGTGATAAAGTCATTGAAGGTATTTCTGATATCCGTGATGAATCTAACAAAGATGGTATCCGTGTTGTTATTGAAGTCAAACGTGACGCTATCCCAGAAGTTTTATTAAACCAATTATATAAACTCACCAACTTACAAGTGAGCTTTGGTATTATCAACCTCTGCTTAGTGGATAACGCTCCAAAAGTATGTTCCTTACCAGTCTTATTACAACAATACTTAGACTTCCAAGTCAGTGTTATTGAAAGAAGAACAAAATTCTTACTTGAAAAAGACGAAGCTAGAGATCACATCGTTATCGGCTTAATCAAATGTCATGATAACATCGATGATATCGTTGATATCATTAAAGAAAGTGCCACTCCAGAAGAAGCCACAAAGACTTTAATGGAAAAATATGAATTCACTGAATTACAAGTGAACGCTATTTTAGCGATGACATTAAGAAGATTAACCGGTATTGAAACCGATAAATTAATTGCTGAAAGAGAACAATTAGAAAAGAACATTGCCGAATATAAGAGAATCTTATCTTCTAGAGAAAACGAAATCGAAGTCGTGATTAAAGAATTAGAAGAAATCAAAAACAAATTCGGTGATGAAAGAAGAACTGAAATCTCTAATGTTGCCGCTAACATTGATGATGAAGACTTAATCCCACAAGAAGATATCGTTGTGACCTTATCTAGAGGTGGTTATGTCAAGCGTTTAAGCGTTGATCAATTTAAAGCCCAACATAGAGGTGGCAGAGGTGTCCGTGGTGCATCATTAAATGAAAACGATGTCGTTGAATTAATGGTCTATACAGAAACTCACACTGACTTACTCTTCTTCACAGATTTAGGTAAAGTTTATCGTATTCGTGGTTACCAAATTCCTGAATATCAAAGAACAGGTAAAGGTATTCCAGTCATCAACTTAATCAATATCGAAAAAGGTGAAAACGTTAAATCCATTATCGCTGTTAACAAATACTACGATTATAGATATTTAATGTTCTTCACAAAGAAAGGTATTGTTAAGAGAACTCCAATTAGTGAATACGAATCCATTAGACAAAACGGTAAAATCGCTATCACTTTAAGAGAAGATGACAACTTATTAGCCGTTAAGGAAATTCAAGAAAAATCCGTCGCTAATGGAACAATCGATCCTGAAAGAAAATACTACACCATGACATTAGGTGAAGATGGTGTGGCTAAATTCGACGAAGTCGCTGAACCAAAACAAGAAGATATCGGTTCATACTTTGTTGATACCGTTGTTGGTATTGCTTCTAGTGAAGGTAAGATGGTTAACTTCCCAGTCGCTGAAGTTAGACCAATGGGTCGTACAGCCTCTGGTGTTATCGGTATTGATTTAGATGAAGGTGTTGAAGCTGTCGGTGTGACCGCTGAATACGAAGGCGAATTAGTCTTAGTCGTGACTGATAAAGGCTTTGGTAAGATGACACACTTCTCTGAATACCGTATTACAAAGCGTGGTGCGAAAGGTGTCAGCACACTTAAATCCACTGATAAAGTGGGTAAAATCGTTACCGTCCGCTCTGTTTCTAGTGAAGATGACTTAATGGTTATCACTAACTACGGTATTGTTATTAGAACTCACTTATCCGAAGTTAGACAATCATCTAGAAATACTCAAGGTGTGAAGATTTTGAACCTTGAAGGTAGACAAAAAGTTTCTTCTATCGCTGTTGTTCCTTATGAAGAAGAAAGCGAATTTGAAGAAGGCGAAGATCAAGACCCATTAGAAGAAGGTCAAGAACAAGAACAAGTTGTTGAAGAGAATAACGAATCTAACGAATAGCTATGAAAGTCCTAGTTTATTTTCAACCGAATAGAAAATATGACAACTACGAGGGCGCTAGAATGCGTAAAACCATTAAAGGTGCCCTCGAGGTTGTGGGCGCTACACATACATCAAACATTTATGATGATTATGATATCGCCCATTTCATGTCGTCTGAGGATGAAAGCAAAATGAACATCGCTCTTGAAAGAGGTGTCCCAGTCATTGTCTCCGCTTTATATGGGGAAGACGATCCGTCTGCAAGATTCCTCTCTCATAAGAGTAAAGATGGTAAAAGGACCACAACTTTAAAAAGTAGAGCATTAAAAATGCTCAATAAAGCATCATTAGTGTTAGTGCCAACTGAATCCGCGAAGAAGTTCTTACTAGATTCTGGCGTAGAAACACCAATTGAAACATGTATTCCTGGTATCAACTTAGCGAGATTTAATTTCTCTAGAGATGATGAAAAAGAACTCTTCTATCGTTACTTTAGAGAAGATGAAAATAAGAAGATTGTTCTCGCTGTTGGTGAATATGATAACAACTTAGAAGGAATCCATGCTTTCATTAACGTCGCCACTAAAAGAGACGACACGGTATTCTATTATGTTGGTAGTGAGACCACTAATATGAATAATGGTAGAGCCAAGACAATCATTAAAGATGCTCCGAAAAATGTGCATTTTAAAAACATCTTGCCTGATGATATCTACCGTAGCTTATTACTAAATGCTGATGTCTTTATGTTACCTGGCTACAATCTAGCAGGCATCATCTCCGTAGAAGAAGCGATGGCTGCAAAGTGTCAGTTAATTGTGAGAAAATCTTCGATTTTCCCAGAACTCTTAAAGAACGAAAAGACCGCTTATATCGCGCAGTTCTCAGAGACATTAACTTCCCTTTGCTTAGACTATTTAAACGGAGAAATACAACCTACGACTCAAGAAGCTTACGAACAAGTTTCTGAGCATAGTTTACAAAAATTTGGAGATCAATTAGTGAATATTTATAACTCACTAATCGAAAATAAATAAAGAGGAGAAAACTGATTATGTTAGACATTAATCGTATTCGTGAAAATCCTGAAGCCGTAAAAGAAGCTTTAAAAAAGAAATTATGGGATGCTGATTTTACTGAATTATTAGCTTGGGATAAAAGAAAGAAAGAATTAATTCAATTTGTTGAAGGCAACAAAGCGGAAATGAATAGATTATCCGCGAGTGTTCCACAAGCGAAAAAGAATGGTGAAGACGTTTCTAAAATCTTCGCTAAAGTTAAAGAAATCGCCGCTACTAACGCTGAAAGCGATAAAGAACTCAAAGAATTAGAAGACAAAATCTTCAACTTCTTAGCGGAATTACCAAACATTCCTGATGATGATTTATTAGGTGGTGGTAAAGAAAATAATAAACCTATCAGATCATTTGGTAAGAAACCAGAATTCAACTTCCCAATGAAAGATCACGTTGAACTTGCCACATCTTTAGGCTTAGTGGATTACGATAGAGCCGCCAAGATTGCGGGCCGTGGTGCTTGGATCTATACAAACTTAGGTGCTAGACTCGAATGGGCCTTATTAAATTACTTCATCTCTGAACATTTAAAAGATGGATATACCTTTATCCTACCTCCTCACTTATTAAATGAAGCATCAGGTTTCGGTGCGGGCCAATTCCCAAAATTTAGAGAAGATGTTTTCTGGCTCGAAGGTATGGAACCAAAGAGATTCTTACTTCCAACCGCTGAAACTGCTTTAGTAAATATCTATCGTGATGAAATCATGAAAGAAGAAGATTTACCAAAGAAATTATTTGCCTACACACCATGCTATCGTAGAGAAGCTGGTTCCTATAGAACTGAAGAAAGAGGTATGATTCGTGGTTATCAATTCGACAAAGTCGAAATGGTCCAATATACCAAACCAGAAGATAGCGATGCCGCATTTGAAGAACTCGTTGGCAAAGCCGAATCCTTAGTTAAAGGTTTAGGCTTACATTATCAAGTCAGTAAGCTTGCCGCTGGTGATATTTCTCACTCTATGGCGAGAACATATGACATCGAAGTCTATTTACCAAGTATGGGTATTTATAAAGAAGTTTCTTCCGCGAGTAATGCTAGAGACTATCAAGCAAGAAGAACAATGTGCCGTTATAGAGATAATGCCACAGGCAAGACCAGATATGTTCATACATTAAACGCTTCTGGCTTAGCAACTTCTCGTATCTTCCCGGCTATCCTTGAACAATTCCAACAAGAAGATGGATCCGTAGTTATTCCAGAAGTCTTAAGACCATGGATGGGTGGCTTAGAAGTCTTAAAACCAATTAAAAAATAATAACTAAACTGGACACAATAAAATGTGTCCTTTTTAATATTTCCTATTAATGCTATAATCTTTTCGCCATCGCGATGAATATTTGCGAACCAGGTCAGGACAGGAATGTAGCAGCCTTAAGTATTATGTTCATGTGCGGTGGTTTATTTAGTTAGTATGGATAAAGACATTGAATTCATGAAAGAGGCTTTAAAAGAAGCTGAACTAGCAAAGCTAGAAGATGAGGTACCAATTGGTTGTGTCATTGTTAAAGATGATCAAATCATTGCAAGAGGCCACAATCAAAGAGACAAAACTCATAATCCTTTAGGACACGCTGAAACTTTAGCGATTAAAGCCGCTAGTGAAGTACTAAATGATTGGCAATTAGTGGACTGTACACTATATGTCACTATTGAACCATGCATCATGTGTAGTGGTGCTATTATCCAATCTCGTATCAAAAGAGTGGTGTATGGTGCTCCTGATATAAAAGGTGGAGCGTTTGGCTCATCCATCAATATCCTAGAATCCAAAAACATTAACCATTATCCAGAAGTAGTGAAAGGTGTTCTTGAAGAAGAATGTGCTTCCATCATCAAAAACTACTTCAAAGCAAAAAGAAATAAATAACTTATAAAATAAACTTGGAAATTTTCTCCAAGTTTTTTTATCATGTAGGTGCATGAGTAATTTTAATAATCCACTAGCATTTATAAAACTTTCACAAGCTACGACCGTTTGTTTTGATAAAGAAAACGCTCTTTGCGATGAAGAGTTAATTATCAAGCAATTAGTAGTTTTAGATGAAAAGTATCATGAACCAGAAATAGCACAAATCATTTCGAATGTTTTAAATGCTGTTGATGAAAGAAACCCATTAGCGGACGCTCTTAAGAAACAATATGATTTTGAACAAAGCGCTAATGTGAAGAAGGCCTATTCATTTGATTACCAATCTCGTTCAATGGGGGCAACTTTTAAAAGTGGAAAGACTTATGTTATTGGTTTAATCGATAACATGTCCATTAAAAATAAAGAAGTCATTCTTAAAAAATGCGACGAATATATAAACCAAGGACAAGATGTTTATGTCTTAGCTCAAAGCAATGTTGAAAAGCTAACCGATTTAGATGTGATGGCATTAATCATAATTAAAGAACATGTTAGAGAATCAATGAAATCCGCGATTCAATGGTTAAATGAACATAATGTTGATATCAAAGTAGTTTCTAGTGATAGTGCCGTTAAGGCTTCTAATATTGCTTATGACGCTGGCGTTAAAAACGTTAATAGACAAGTATCGGTGGAAGATATGCCTACCGAAGATATTGAAGGCAACGCTGATAAATATGTCGTCTTTGGTGGCGCTTGTAGAGAAGATAAAAACACAATTATCAAATCATTAGAAAAGAAAGGCGAAAAAGTTGTTTATATCAACGATCCTTTTGATAACTTTTCAAAGTCACTTAAAGATAGTGAAATAATCAATAATAACTTACGTAGGGCAGGGCTCTTCTTAATTACCAAAGTTATCTTAGCGGTTTTCTTAACATTATTTTTGGTAATTGGCTATAACACAAAAGCATTTGAAAATCCGTTTAACTTATATCGTTATTTTGTTTTAGATGCGATTATTGATGTTTTCGTAACGGTTTTATTATTGATTGATAAAAGAAATAACAAAATTAAAGGTAAATTCATTATCAACGTTTTGAAATATTCATTACCAGGAGCAGTGATGATGTTTATATCCACGGTAGCGATATTCATTCTTTATTCAATGCAACAAAAAGGCATGGTTAGCTTTGGTTTATATTCGATAGATACTGCGACAGCGATGAGCGCTGTTTCGTTTGCTGTTTTAAGCCTTGCGGTTATATATAAGATTCTTTCGCCATTAAATAAATATCGTAGAACACTGTTAGTGGCTACGGGTTTAGTAACGATTGCCTCGTTAGTAACTGCCGCGATTGTTTCTTATTCCAATAAAGGTGCTGACCCATTATTTGGTATCTCCTTTAATGAAATGAATGGACCTACTTATTTGATCACTGCAATTATTATCGTTGTTTTAATCGGTTTATATACCGCTTTATATAAGATTTTTGGAAAGGATGAAGAATATGAAAATTAATCCAGAAGTATTAGAAGCTTTACGTAATAACAAGCCAGTCGTGGCTCTTGAAAGTACAATTATTAGCCATGGTATGCCATATCCAAAGAATGTGGAAACCGCTTTAAGAGTGGAACAAGTTCTTAGAGATCGTGGTGTTGTTCCTGCCACTGTTGGTATTATCGATGGTGAGCCTATCGTTGGTATGACACCAGATGAAATTGAATTATTTGGTAAAACCAAAGGTATCGCTAAAGCATCTAGAAGAGATCTATCCGTGATATACGCTAAGAAGTTATGGGCTGCCACTACAGTAGCATCCACAATGATTATCGCTGCTCAAGCAGGTATTGAAGTATTTGTGACTGGTGGTATCGGTGGTGTGCATAGAGGGGCACAAGAAACAATGGACATCTCTGCGGACTTACAAGAATTAGCAAAGACCAATGTTACTGTTGTTTGTGCGGGAGCTAAAGCCATCTTAGATTTACCACTTACTCTTGAATATTTAGAAACCATGGGTGTTCCAGTTTTAGGCTTTCAAACTAAAGAATTACCAGCTTTCTATACAAGACGTTCTGGCTTAAAAGTGGATTATGAAATTAAAGATTATCAAGAAGCCGCCGAAATAATCTTACAAAAACGTAAAAATGATTTACAAGGTGGCATCCTTATTACAAATCCTATTCCAGAAAAATACGCAATGGATGATAATATAATAAATAACGCTATTGAAAAAGCGTTAAAGATGGCGGATACTCAAGGCATAAAAGGCAAAGAAACAACACCATTCTTACTTAAAACAATTGTGGAACTAACTGGTGGTGATTCTCTTGAGTCAAATATTCAATTAGTTTTAAACAATGCCACAGTTGGTGCAGAGATAGCTAAAGAGGTTTGTAAAAGAAAGTGAAAACTGAACATCGCTTCGCAGAAGCATTAAAAAACATGATGTCAGAAATGCCACTTGAAGAAATATCAGTGGCCGCTTTAACACGCCGTTGTAGAGTCAATAGGCAGACATTTTACTATCACTTCCATGATATTTATGACTTATTAGCGTTAGTGTTCCTTAATGAAACCATTCCAGGAATTGATGATGTTAATAATTCTGAAGAAATGGCTATTTCGATTTATAACTATTACTTAAAAAACGAAAGGTTTATTGATGAAACACTTAATTCCGCAGGTAAAGATTTATTCGTCGAGTTCATCTATAACACTTGCTATCGTTGTTTCACAAAATTCATCAATAATATTGCCGATAGTAAAAGAATAAACGGTAACGAGAAGAAGAATATCGTTCGCTTTAGAGCATTCGCTTATTCCAATAGCATTGTTTATTACTTATCAACGCATAAGAGTAAAACATTAAGTGGCCTACTCGCTTGCTTCTGCTTTGAAAACGATGAAAATATGCGCAAGGAAATAATCGACTTATTAGACTATAGATGGAGGACCAATAAATCATGATAGATTTCGATTTTGTTAGTCCTACAAAGATCTACTTTGGTAATAACAAAGAAGAGTTAATTGGACAGATTTGCTTACAAGGTGGATATAAAAGAGTTTATATCGTTATTGGTCAAGGCTCTGTTAAAAGAAATGGTCTATTAGCGAGAGTTACTCAATCACTAGATAAAGAAGGTATTCATTACCAAATTTTAGAAGGTGTAAGACCTAATCCAACAATTGATTTATGCCATAAGGGTATTGAAGAAGCACGTATTTTTGCTCCTAACTTAATACTCGCTATTGGTGGTGGTTCAGTTATTGATACTGCGAAAAATATTGCGGTTGGCTACTTCTATAGTGGTAACTCCTTTGATTTTAATTTACATATCGCTAAACCAAAGAAAGCATTACCAATTGGTGTCATTTTAACAATTGCCGCTTCTGGTAGTGAAACGTCTAATTCTTGTGTTATTCAAGATGATGAAAAACAAATTAAGATGGGCTTTAACGATGATATTGTTAGACCAGTTTTCGCTATCGAAAATCCAAAACTTACTTATAGTGTTTCTAAAGTTCAAACTGCTTATGGCATTGTGGATATCATGATGCACACTTTAGAAAGATATTTCCATGCTTCTAGTGATAACGAACCCGCTGATGGCTTTGCTGAAGCTTTATTAAGATCTGTGATTAAAGCCGCAAAAGTGGTGAATGAAAATCCAACAGATTATGATGCAAGGGCAGTCTTAATGCTCATGTCATCTTTATCACATAACGGTTTGACCAGTATTGGCAAGAAGATGTTATTGTTCGTTCATCAAATTGAACATGCTGTATCAGGTGTGTATCCACAAGTCGCACACGCTGCTGGTTTAGCGGTCTTATTCCCAGCCTGGGCTAAATACTATGTTAATTACGATGTTGATAAGTTTAATAAATTAGCCATGAATGTCTTTGATTTACATAAAAAAGACAAAATGGAAAACGCTAAAGCGGGCATTAAAGAAATTGAAAAATTATTCAATTCTTTAGGTATGCCTGCAACATTTAAAGATTTAGGTATTAAAAATGTTGATATTAAGCGTATAGTTAACATTGTGACGAATAACGGCACTAGAATAATTGAGCATCCTAAAAAGAACATGGATCAAGAAGTGGTGCAAACAATTATTGAGAGTTGCCTATAGGAGGACATCTTCATGAAAAAAGAAGATATATTAGGATTAATAGTTTATTTGATTATCATTGCCTTAGCGATTGTCTTTGGCATTACCGTTTTACAAACACATAATTCACAAAGTGCATTAAATGGTGTTTGGAATGGCTTTGCATATATCCTTTACGTTGGTGGCTCGGTTATAGTGGGTGCTATCTTAAACGCTTCCTTATATGAACTTGGTCACGTATTAGGCGCTAAAGTTGGTAAATACGATATCATCAGTGTTACTATCCTTGGTCTTTGCTTCTACAAAGAAGAAGGCAAAAGAAAAGTTAAATTTGCCTCATTCGATGGCTTAACCGGTGAAACTAAAATTGTTCCAAAGCAAGGTATGGCGGACAAAGCAAATCCATACCCATATCTATTATTTGGTTCATTATTCTTTGTTATTGAAGCAGTTGTGGTTATGATCTTATTCTCATTATTTAAAGATGCTGAAAATAGAGTCCTTACTGACATTGCTTATTCCGCGATTACTATTGGAGCGATTGGTTTAGTTATTCTAGTTTATAACATCTTACCTTTCCGTATCGACTCCATGACCGATGGATATCGTTTAACAATGGTTTCTAACCCAAAGAATAGAGCCGCATTCAATGAACTCTTAAGAGTGGAATACGAAATCCAACAAGGCCACGATAACGTTGAAGTTAAAATCTTTGATGAAATCACTAACTTCACCGCTGATCTTAACTTAAACAAAGTTTATGCTTTATTAGATAAGAAAGAATATGCCGCGGCAGAAGAAATCTTAGATAAGATTATCGCCGCGAAAGAAGGCGTTGACGCTAAAGTGTATATCCGCGCAAGAGCGCAAAAGATTTATATCAATTTAATTACTAAGGATTTAGAAGAAGCTAAAGTCTACTATGAAAAGGAAGTCCCAGTTTCTGAAAGAAGAGAAATCTCTAACGATGTTTCTATGGCGTCTATCCGTGCTTATTTATTAATGTCTGGCTTATTAGATAAATCTAGAAGCGAATGTATTATCGCTTTAAATAATGTCTATCGTGCATTCAAACATACTCCAAAGAATAGACAACAAACCGAATTAACTTTATTCAATGAAGCGCTTGATAAAGTTTGTGCTGCTCATCCTAACTGGGAATTAGAAGGCTACAAGCTTCAAGTTGCAGAGAAATAGTTAAATATATTAAGCATTAAAAAACGTCTCAAGCTGAGACGTTTTTATTGTTTTAATTGCATTAATGGAATAGATAGATAGGAACTGATGGAGCATTCTTGTAGCCACAGAATGAACCATTGTAATATTCTAAGTAAACATTAGCGGCATTCTTCATCACAAAGCCTTTACTGCTTGTGGTGATGTTCCATGATAATGAACCACCGTTAGTAGGAGTACTTCCTAAACCAATGCTGTAGTGAGTACCATCGATATAACCGAATAAATACTTACTATTTTCTTTACTTTGAATATAGTAATTTCCATCGCTTTGTTTAATGAACTTATAGTATTTCAAAGTAGCACCATTATTAGCGATAAGTTTTGTCTTATCGTTATTCACTGAACAAGCAATTGGCTTGATATACCAAGGTAAGTTATCTGCTTTTGCTTCATTATCCATGGCGAAATAGGAGAATGATGAAGCGGAATCGCTAGATGCAATAACATATTCTTTTCCATCGATATTGCCAAGTGTACTTTCAATATTTAAGCCGTTTTTGAAGTCATCTTCACTAGGTGGAAGTTCTCCACCGATAAGACCACTATTGTTCCAAATATAAGTTGCATATTCTGGATGATCAACGAATGGATTACGACCATAGCCTTGATTGCTTAAGTAGTTATTAATTTGAATTTCGATTGGTGTTGGAGCGTAGGTAGTGTTCCACGCTAATAAGGTGGAAAGAGTACCCATTGTTTTTAAGCTAGTACTATCACCTGGATTATTAGATAGTGATAAGCCTTCTTTATAATACATAGTGGCAGCATAGAGAATAACTCTCGCGGATTCACCACGTGATGCTTCAAAACCACATGATGCTGGATCCCATTCACTACTTCCAGTGCCATAGAATTTATTACCACGATCAGTATTCTCACTTGTTAATGTTGGTCTTATGATAAATGGATCGGCACCTGGACCTTCTGTTCCAGTTCCTCTGGAATTTGGCCAAGTATGTTCTCTATTGCATTCACCTGATGTGGCAAGTCTAGAAGAATCGTGATAGAAAGGCACGAACGTTGAAGAATTAGCATTTGGATACGCTGCCGCTTTAGCGCCTATTGATTTACATTCACTATATGTTGTGGTTCTAGTTCTTTTGCCCGCCATAAGTGTTTGCAAGGCATTTCTAAATTCTGCACCTCTTAAAGATATATTGATGTTCCAAGTTGGATCACCGCTTGGAGTACTACTGTTACTAGTTGTATTTGAACTAGAAGTAGTGGACGAAGTAGTAGATGATGTAGTGGTATTGCTACTAGTATCTACTGATGAAGCAGTGGAATCTGAAGAAACAACACTGCTTGTGCTATCCTCAATGGATGAGCTTGTAACTGTACTCGAAGTACGTGGATTGTTGCAGCCACTCAAAATTAAAGCGACTGCTGTAAGGATTATGGATATATTTTTCGTTTTCATAGCACGCACATTATATACGAATATATAACATAAAAAAAGACCGTCATTAATAACGGTCTATTTTTGTTTGATAATATCTTATTTTCCGGAGACAACAATCTTCTTAATCAATAATGATTCAGCGGAAACACCTGAAGGTGAAACAGTGACATCATTACCAACTTCTAAGACATCTTTGAAGATTTCTAATAAGTTACCAGAAACGGTAATTAAGTCTAATGGTTTACCTTTCTTGCCATTTTCAATCATGAAACCAGTGGATTGAAGAGAGAAGTTACCAGATTGTGGATTTAATCCAGCATGTAAACCAGAGACATCGGTGATATAAACACCATTACCAACTTCTTCGAATAATTGTTCTAATGACTTCTTACCTGGTTTTAATGATAAGAAGGAAGAGGCGATACCACGTTTAGAACCGCCACCATAACCATTGCCGGTTGTTTGTACACCTGCTTTAGCAGCAGTGGTTAAGTTATATAAGTATGTTTCTAATCTACCATTTTTGATGATTGGCTTGTTATATGTGGCAACGCCTTCATCATCAAACCATCTAGCAAAAACATTCTTTTGCTGTGGCTTATCTTCAATTGTCACTTTGCTAGAAGCAATCTTTTGGCCTAATTTACCAATGAACAAGGAAGAATTCTTTTGGACTTCTTCGGCATTAGCGTGGCCGATATACGCTCTCATTAAGCTTGTGACAACATCTGGGTGTAAGACTGCTTTATATTTGTTAGATTCACAGGCTTCGCCACCCAATTGATCAACAGTTAACTTTACAATCTTTTTAGCGAATTCTTCTGGATTGAATTCTTCAAACTTATTACTTAAGAAGAAATCATAACCAGATTTTGTTTGTTCACCCTCTTTAGCGACACATTGCGCTACATAGGTGAAGTAGTTGCTCTTTTGCACTAAGCTAAGGCCATTTGAGTTGACAAGGGTATGCTTTTCCGTGGCTTCACTATATTCAGAACCCGCCACTTCAACAACACGTTTATCAATGCCTTTTAAAGCTTTTTCTAAAGCGTAAAGTTTGTTCATCTTTTCGTTGATAGAAACATTCTCTAATTCTTTATTATAGGTGTTAACTTTGTGGTATTTTTCACTGCCTTTGAAGATGAAGATTGGATCATCATTTTCAATGACTTTCGCATTAGCGACAATTTCTTTAACAAGCCATGCTGCTTTTTCTTTATTCCAAACATCACATGATGCAGAACCACATTTACCGTTTAAGATACCTCTCGCGGCAATGGAATAACCGTTATTATCTTTGTATTCATCAACTTCTCCATGGAATAAGGAGATGTTTAAACTATGGGATTCGGAGATAACGAGTTCAACTTCTTCGAGTCCGGCTTCTTTTGCTAAAGCAAAAAACTTATCATATTTACCCATTATTTTAATTCTCCTCCTCTACCACCAACGGTCACTTCACTAACTCTTAATGTTGGTTGACCAACGTTAGTTCTAATCGAACCAGAAGAAGCACCGCACATACCTTGTGCTAAATCTAAGTCATTTGCGACCATATCAATTTTCTTTAAGATTTCAAAACCCTTACCAATTAAGGTTGCACCTTTAACTGGTTCAGCGATTTTACCATCTCTAATGATGTAAGCTTCAGAACAACCGAAGTTAAATTCACCAGTTGTTGGGTCAACGGAACCACCGTTGAAACCAACAGCATATAAACCTAATTTAGTCGCTGCAATGATTTCTTCTGGTGTGCTCTTACCATTACAGATGTAGGTATTAGACATACGAGATGTTGGAATATAACGGTAGTTTTGTCTACGACAAGCACCGTTACCTTGTCTATCCATACGACGACCATTTAAGTCATCAATCATATAGTCATTGAGTTTACCATTTTTGATAAGTAATCTCTTTGTACCTGGATTACCTTCATCATCGATATCAATTGAGCCCCATTCACCAGGTATAGTGGAGTCATCCACCGCACTGACGATTGGAGAAGCAATATAATCACCAATCTTATTTTCCGAGAAACAAGATAAACCTTTAGCGACTGCACTTGATTCTAATGGGTGACCACATGATTCATGGAATAAAACGCCACCCCAACCATTACCTATGACAACTGGCATTTTGCCACTTGGACATTCTGCTGCTGTTAACATCTTAAGAGCGGTTTCTGCGGCTTTTCTAGCCACTTTCTTTGGATTAACTTTTTCGGTTCTAAAATAATCAATCGCGTGTTGTGCACCAGGACCTTCAAAACCTGTTTCAAAACCATTTTGATCCGCAGCGATAACTTGGAATACCATTCTGCCGAACTCAGTGGTGCGTTTGAACCACTTTTCTTTAGAATTAAATACCGCCACAAAACGTTTGTTATCAGCAAAGACACCAAATGTTCTAACGATACGTGGGTCTTTCATGGATTGAATTTCATCAATACCTTCACGGATTAAAGCAATCTTTTCTTCAACTGGAACATCATCATAGCTACGTGTAACTGGGTTACGATTTTTGCATTTGATCATGTCTAACTTAGTAACTGTAATGATCCTCTTATCGTGGAATGATTTGTTTAAGGAATTTGCTAACGCTAATAAACCTTTTTTGGTTAATTCGTTAGTATATCCATACACACATTGATTATTTTTTAACAAACGTAAACCAACACCACATAAGGAATTAGAGCTAGTTGTTTCAACTTTGCCGTTTTCAATCATCACTGAATGAGCACTGCTATCTTCATAAAAGATTTCAGCATAATCAGCACCTGTCTCTAAAGCGGCATTGAGTACTTCAATAGCTAACTTTTTACTAATCATATATATCCTCCTTTGGTGACATACTCCCACCACTTAGAGAAGTGGGGGCTTCTTGCTCGATGACTCTAACGAGCCAAGCATAAACAAGCTATCCGGATGTGTCCCATCCTTTGTAAGTATTTCAATTCCCTTACTTAGAATATTTCTAGCAGCATTTATATCTCTATCATGAATAGATCCACATTTAGGACAAGTCCATTTCCTAATAGCGAGGTCTTTAGTGAGCGAGTTTTTATATCCACATGCATGACATAATTGGCTAGATGGATAAGTAGAAGGAATTTTTATTACTTTTCTACCATACCAATCAGCTTTATATATTAGCATAGAGACAAATCTTGACCAAGATACATCAGATATGTTTCTTGCTAATTTAGAATCACTCATCATGTTCTTCACTTTCAAGTCTTCGATACAAATGATTTGGTTTTCATCAATGATCTTCTTTGAAAGTTT
>JAFZLN010000061.1 GCA_017551465.1 Bacilli bacterium | reverse complement strand
TAAGGGTTAAAATATTGGTATATTAATTCCCAGAAAGAGAGGAAGGAAAACATAATGAAAAAGAAAAGTATTTTTGTCTCGTTTGCAGCATTAAGTCTTTTACTATCCGGTATTGCCGCTTGTAATCAAACACCAGCTGGCGATCCATCTAACTCATCCAAAGCTCCAGTTGCTACATCAACTTCTAAGAGTAGCACAAGCAAATCCACACCAACATCAACTTCAAAGGCCCCAGCGGTTCCAACACCAGATGCCACTCAAACAGCAGTTGCTTCACAACAAACAACTCCAGCCGAAGATGGTAACGGCGAAACCATTACTTGGGATGCCCAAGATGCCAACAAAGAAGCCGATGGCTTCTCATCTGCCGGTAAATTCTCTAGCACAGGCTCCTACGTCAAATTCACATTCACAGCCACTATGAAAATGAAAGCTAGATTATATGTCACAATGCCAGCTAGAAACGATAGTGTTTGGAATAGAGAAACTCAATCTGGTAACCAATCCATTTGGTACAACTGGTATGATGGTGATGACTGGAAATACAATGTCCAAGTCAATACAATCGCCATTGACCAAAGCAAGATGGGCACATGGAAAGTCGGAGAAGTAGACGTTCCAATGAAAGAATTGGTCTACGCTGACTTCTTAGCAGATGGCGCCTCTAAGTTAGAAGCCCCATGGTTTGAATTCGATGTTTTAGAAGGTAGAAATACTATTAGAATTGAACGTAACCTTGGCTATTCTGTCAACATGGAAGCATTCAAAGTAGTTGGTACAAAAGTTACTGCTTAATTGCTTAAACAAATTTAATAAAAAGGTCACTTTCAAAAGTGATCTTTTTTCGTCCTTAAAATAAAGAAAAAAGACATCAACTGATGTCTATTTTATATTCAGTGGTGGCTCAGGCCGGGAGCGCGCCGGCGACACTCAGATTTTCAGTCTGATGCTCTACTAACTGAGCTACCGAGCCATCGGTAATAATAATAAAGCGCTGGCGGATCTGACGGGAATCGAACCCGCGGTCTTCTCCGTGACAGGGAGACATGTTAACCGCTACACCACAGATCCGTTTTAACGCGCTTTATTATTATCATAGAAAAATAAATTAATTGCAATAGTTAATTAATTAAAATAATAAAAAAACGCGGAGACATTTCTCCGCATCTTTTTAATTACATTAAACTTTAATAATTTTCGACTCTTAATTCGAAATATGATTGTGGATGAGCGCAGGCTGGGCAAATCTTTGGTGCTTCTTTACCAACATGGATATGGCCACAGTTACGGCATTTCCAAACAACGACATCTGGAGCAATGAAGATCTTATTGGCTTTAACTTTTTCTAAAAGTTTGAGATATCTTTGTTCGTGTTCTGCTTCAATCTTAGCCACTAAAGCAAACTTAGCAGCGATTTCCATAAAGCCTTCTTCTTTAGCTTCTTCTGCCATCTTCTTATACATGTCAGTCCATTCAAAGTTTTCGCCTTCTGCCGCCGCTTTTAAGTTTTCAACGGTGCTTGGGACTTGACCATCATGTAAATATTTGAACCACATCTTAGCGTGTTCTTTTTCGTTTTCTGCTGTTTCTAAGAAAATTGCGGCGATTTGTTCATAGCCTTCTTTCTTAGCTTGGCTTGCAAAATATGTATATTTGTTGCGGGCTTGAGATTCACCAGCAAAAGCCATTTCTAAATTCTTTTCAGTTTTACTGCCTTTTAATTCCATTGTGTATGTTCTCCTTAAAATAAGTTTACTTTATTCACTTATTGTTATCAATAACAATGCCTTTCTTCTTTGCTATTTGTTTGACGATGTCTTCTAAAAGAGTCACTAGAAGCATGAGAATTATGACAATTAAGGAATAGGCAAATACATCAGGCATTTCCATTTGTGTATAAGCATAATGAATCGCGCTGCCTAAACCATTTTTTGTGGAACCAGTAATGACTTCTGCCATAATGGCTATCTTGAAAGATAGCGCAAAGCTAGAAACAATACCGACAATAATATAAGGAATTGCTAGTGGAAACTTAATGTAGAAAGCGCTTTTGACTGAAGCAGCGCCATCAACTTTAGAGGCTTCAATAATGTCTTTATCAACGCTTTTAAAACCACCAACAACAGCTTCATATAAAATTGGGAAACAAATAATTAAGACAACATAAATAGGGGCGTCTTTAGCGTTACTCATCACTACAAAGACAAAGACAAACGCCACTGTTGGAATGCTTTTTAAAACAGTCATCAAAGGCTTAAAGAAGTGATACATATTTGGCCAGTTACCAGCAATCATTCCAAATATTAAAGCAAGGATGAATGAGATAACAAAACCAATAATCATTCTTAAGAATGTATAGCCTAAACTAACATATGTTTGTCCCTGGGCAAGAATCTTTCCGAAACTTTGCAAAGTTAAAATTGGTGAAGGGAATATCGCTCCGTTAACATCAAAGAAAGCGGATATGATAAACCATAAACCGATAACGAATAAAATCCCTAAAGAAAAGAGAGTATATCTATTAGAAATAAACTTCCTCATCAAGGTCCTCAATATTGAATAACTTTAAGAAGGTATTAACAGCTTCTTTGTTTGCTCTGGCACGTTGGAAACCTAAACCCATGCCATTGTTCTTCTTTAAAACTTTTTCCGCCATTTGTGGTGCAACACCAAACACTTCAGCGGCAGAAGCTTCTTGACTCATGCCAGCGGATAACTTGGTTGGATCAGCAATAGCATCTTCAATATCTTTTCTTAAAGATTCTAAGAATGACAACGCAGTTGTATTGTTAACATCATTCTTAATAAAAACTGAAGCTTGGAACAAAGCTTGGTTGTTTGATTTTTCTTTATACTTGGCTTGAATATCAGCGTAGACACTAACAGTGTCTTTCTTACTCATAACGTTTGTTAAAGCAGGTTCTGCAATCATGACATAGTTAGGAACGTATTCCACACCAGTATCTGGATCAGAATATTTTCCAGCGATGACTGCTTGTGTTACAGCGGAAACATCTGCAGCATAGTGAACAGCATTGTTAAATTGATCACCATAAACATAATGGAAGATTTTATCTGGGACATTGTTCTTTTGGAAAAGAAGAATTGTGTCGTTTTCATCCATGACTTGGTTATCATCGTTATTTAATGAGGCAATATAGAAATTACCAAATGTGATTGTGGCCGCAAGTTTATATGGTGCTTTGTTATCGACGATGGCTTTGACACCAGCGTTGGTTGGTAAGACAATGACATCTTTTGAACCAGCAGCCATTTGTCCTGAGATTGTGGCAGGTGCAGCATTTGTCTCGAACTTGCTATTGCCAGCATACTTATAGAACGCTAAGGCTGGAGCGCCGGTTGGTGTAAGAATGCTCAAAGTTGAACGATCGTATTCAGGTAGATTAGAACAGTTACAATTTGAACTTGAATTAGTGGTATTGCAAGCAGCAAGCATGACAGCTACTGCGATAAGTGATAAATATTTTTTCATTTTAGAATTCCTCCGTTGTAATTATACAAGAACCATTTATAATAAAATGTGATTGAGGTCACACAAATATTATGAAAATTCCACTTTTACAAGTATTAAGCAAAAAAGAACACAAGCTAGTTAATGGTTACCAAGTGACAAAAAACAGTGTCATCGCTCATGAGGGCGACCTCTGTGAGAACATCGGTGTCATTGTCTCTGGTAAAATTGATATCATTTCTTATACCTTCAAAGGAAAAGAAATGTTACTTAACTCTTTGAAAGCGGGCGACATCTTTGGTAACAACCTAATCTTCTCTAGTGATCCTATCTATCGTGGAGATATTGTCACTAAAGAAAAATGTGTGATTGCTTTCATTAACAAAGAGAATCTCATCTATCTATTACAAAATAACCAAGAGTTTTTAACTCTCTATTTACAAGCACAATCTGACTTTGGCAAATCTTTGAACGCTAGAATTCAACTTTTATCATTCACGAACGCTGAAGAAAGATTGTTCTATTATGCGAGTAAAAATGAAAATGTCATCGTCTTTAAAAACGTGACTGCATTAGCCCAACAAATTGGGATTCAAAGAGAAACATTATCGCGTCTTTTAACGAGTTTAGTAAAACGCCATCTCATCAAAAAAGAGAAAGGCAAAATAACGTTTTTAAAGAAAAGGCGCTAACCTACTTGTTAACGCCATAGATTTCTAATAAGTTTTCGTAAAGAGCTAGTCTTGTGGCAAGGCCAACGCCGCCAGGAACTGGAGTTTGAAGACCGACTGGTAGACCCGCAAGAGCGTCACCCTTTAAACCATCTTCAGTTCTAGAGATGCCGACGTCTACAATGACAGCATCTTTTTTATATGTGAAGCGATTATCTAAGGAGCCTGCTTTACCAATTGCCACAACGATGACATCAGCGTGAGCACTATAGAAAGCCATATCTTCTGGAGTTGTTTTGCTATGCAAAACTGTGACATTCATGTTCTCTTTAAGTAAGAGCTTGGCCATTGGTTTACCGACAATATTACTTCTACCAATAACAACAGCGTTCTTACCTTGCATTGGAATCTTTTCAAAATGTAAATAATTGATAATACCCTTTGGGGTACATGGAACTAAGGATGATAAAGGATGGAAACCATCGACATCTTTTTTAGGATCAACCGCTAATTTAATGGCTTCTTCATCAATACCTTTTGGTAATGGCATTTGCACAATAAAGCCATCATGAACATCATCTTTATTCAATTCATCAATAACCTTCAATAGTTCTTCTTGAGTTGTTTCAAGAGGTAGCTTAATGAGGTCTGCTTTGATGCCTAATTCATCAGCATCTTTAAGCTTGCCACGCACATATGCACAGCTACCTGCATCCTCGTTCACTTGTACGATAGCGATGCATGGTTTTCTTTCTAATCCTGCTACCAAGTTTTTAATCTCTTCCTTACGAAGAGCAACATATTCTTTAATTGTCATATTACTTTACTAATTGTTTCAATTCTTGTGCATTGAATTGTCTTAATTTAATGCCTGCTAATTCAAGCATTTTCTTACTAGCTTGAACGCCAATTGTGTCAGCGTATTTATTTTCCAAATAAATAATTTCCTTAATGCCTACTTGTACGCATGCTTTCGCGCACTCGTTGCATGGGAATAACGTGACGTATAAGCGACAGCCCTTAAGCGCGCTACCGTTGCGCGTATTTAGAATCGCGTTAAATTCTGCGTGACAGACATAGAGATATTTAGAATCCAAGCCTTCACCTTTGTTCCAAGAGAGTTGAGTTTCATCAACACCTTTTGGCATACCATTATAGCCGATAGAAACGACTTTATTATCGTCATCGACAATACATGCGCCTACCTTTGTATTAGGATCTTTGCTTCTCAAGGCGCTCAAAGAAGCGATACCCATAAAGTATTCGTCCCAAGAAATATTATTGTGTTCCATATAACAATTATTATAACGATATTTGATTTGAAGGCAACTTAATATTACAATATTAATACTATGGCAATTGTTGGTATTGATAAGCTTTCATTACTAGATTACGAAGACAAGGTTTCTGTGGTCTTATTCGCCCAAGCGTGCAACATGCGTTGCCCATTTTGTCATAATGGTGCAGCGGTCTTAAACGCTTGCAAACAAGACGAGATTGACTTTGATGAAATCCTTGCATTTTTAAAGACGAGAACTGGTCTTGTGGATGCAGTTGTTTTCAGTGGTGGAGAACCAACATTATTAGAAGATTTGAAGGTTAAAATAAAAGCGGTGCGTGACCTTGGCTTTTTAATCAAGCTAGACACTAATGGCACCAACCCAAAATTGCTCGAAGAATTACTTGACGAAGGTCTTCTAGATTACGTTGCTATGGACATTAAAAATTGTCCATCTTTATATAACGAAACTTGTGGCGTTAATAACATTAATATCGACAATATTAAAAAGAGCATTGCGCTAATAATGAATAAGGCTAAAGACTATGAGTTCAGAACAACTTTAGTAAAAGAATTCCATGAGAAAATGGACTATGAAGCTTTCCTTAATTTGATTAAAGGTGCAAAGCGTTTATTCCTACAAAAGTTCGTGGATAGAGATGGTTGTATTAAAAAAGGCCTCCACGAAGTTGACGTAGTGGAAGCCAATAAATTAAGAGATTATCTATCTTCAGGCATAGCTGAAGTTAATCTACGTGGTTATTAACGATTATTCATCATTAAGTATTTATCAATAAAGACGCTAGCAACAGAGGCATCGCCAACAGCGCTTGCTACTTGACGGACGTCTTTTTTTCTTGTGTCGCCTATGGCGAATAAACCAGGAAGAGAAGTTTCCATTCTCTCATTGGTGATAATGAAGCCATGATCATCAGTTTCCACTAAGGATTTAAATAAATCATTTTGAGAAACTTGACCAATAGCGACGAAAACGTTGTTAGTTGGGTATTCATGGATGGTGTGATCCATGGTGTTTTCGAAACGTAAACCCGCTAATTCATTTTGTCCTAAATAGGCCACAAGATTCATGTTGTGAGTAATGTGAACGTTATCTTTTTGTCTTAAGCGGTCGACTAAGATTTGATCCGCAAAGAAACGGTCAAATAAGGTGAAGACATAAACGTTTGAACTTGTTTGTGCAAGCATTAAAGCATATTGAAGAGCAGTATTAGCGTCACCAATTAAATAGACATCTTTATCCTTATAGAACGCGCCATCGCAGACAGCACAGAATGAGATACCTTTACCGATGAATTCTTCTTCGTTTGGAAGACCCATTTTACGGTGTTTGACACCATTAGCAAGAACAACTGCTTTTGCTTGATATGTATGGTAATTAGTGGTGACTTCAAAAACACCATCTAGCTTGAGAACTCTTTGAACTTCTTCGAGTTCGAATTTCGCACCTAAATCTAGAATTTGTTCGAAGAGATTACCGGCAAAATCTAGACCAGAAATCTCTTTGATACTTGGAAGATTTTCGACACGAGGAGAATTGGCGATTTGACCACCAAAATTCTCTTTTTCTAAGATTAAGACTGAGCGACCGGCCCTGAGTAAATTCAGAGCCACACTCATCCCTGCGGGACCACCGCCAACAACAATGACATCAATCATACTAGTTTAAACTCTCAATATAACCTTTGATGTTACTTGCGTTTTCAAAGACGTCATTGGTGCCATCTTCTTTTGGAACAATTAATGTTGGAGCTTTTCTCACGCCAAAGGCTTTGGTTTGTTCGGCGTTTTCTTCAGCATCGACGACACTATATTTGACACCAGCTTTATCTAAAAGCATCTTAGCCATCTTGCAGTTTGGACATGTCTTTGTAGCGAAT
>JAFZLN010000060.1 GCA_017551465.1 Bacilli bacterium | reverse complement strand
GTCCAGACTTCTTATTTAAAGATTAATAGTCTTGTTTATTGTTTAATAAAGAAATAGTTTTTTCCCTTACTTTATTCAAAGTAATAGTTGAATAGTTAAGCAAATTGGCTTCGCCTAAAGCGTGGCCTTTTTTAACGTTCTTCATATTGGTGATCATGATGTCACCAGCGGACTTATTAGAAAGAATTAAACATAGTTCCGCAGCGACGAGTTTAACATTATTACTTGGATTTGGATGATGAATAATGACATGGGCTCCATGATAGTCTTTGATATGTAAATACCAATCATCTTTATTAGCAATCTTAAAAGTTAATTCATTGTTAGATGAAGCATTTTTTCCAAAGGAAATCTTCACATTATCATAAATGATATATGAACATCTAATTGGTAATAGTTTCTTCTTTAAATGTTGCTTTGGTAAAAGCTCTTGGGATAAGGAAAATAATTCCTCATCATCCATATATTGAGAACTCACTAATAAGTAGGAAAGATATTCTTCTTCCTCTTTAGCTTTATTAACTTCTAATTCCGCCATCTCAATAGTGCGCTTACTCTTCTTATATTTCTTAAACATCATATTCGCATTTTCTATGATGCTCTTAGAGGCATCTAGTTGGATATTGTTATCCTTAAGATATTCATCTAGTAACTCTTTATCAGATTGGAACGCTAATAAGTAGTTACCATGATCTGCGTCTTTAAGATGCTCTTTCGCGGATTCTATTTCTTGTTTTAAAACCACACTCTTTTTATTGAGTGATTTAATACGACTTTTGATATAGCGATAAAGTGGTGTGAACTTTTCTTTCTTATGCACCTGTAAGGCATTTTCATAATAGTTCACAGCTTGGCTCTTTATCTCTTCTAAAGAAGGTACTTCATCTTCTTCCTTTAAAGTACCCTTATTGGGATACTCATAAGTTAAACCATTTAAGATTGGTCTAGCGCTTGTGACACTAGCGTAGTGCAAAGCATGAATAATCTTACCTTCCTCATTCACAAATAAAAGATTTGCTCTTTGAGGAATGCATTCTAAATAGAGATGAGTGACAACCTTTTCATAGTAGTCATTAGCCTTTTGAATGATAAACTCAACAATACGGTCATCATTATTCAGATTAATATCCACGATGTATGCATCCTTTAAGAATTTTCTTAAAGATTCATTTAAATTACCCATAATTGTGGGTTCAACCTTCTTAACATTGATAAGACCTAAAAATGGATGTTGATGATTAAGAGAAATAAGTAACTTCTCATCTTTAATCATCGACAGTGTGCATAAAAAATCATGAGAATTAATCACAGTAATATTGTTGATACGGCAACCGATAATCTTTCTTCTTAATTCATCGATGACCTTCTTAAATGCAGCGTAAGAATAGTAGTTCATATTGTTAGTTTATCAAATAAGTGCCTTACAAACATTGAATTTTTGTTTTTTCTTTAAAAAGAACATTTACTCATATATTCTATAACCAAGGAGACCCAATATGTCATTTAGTTTTGCGAGCTATTGTTTTGACAAATACAAAAAGTTTTTGACTCATAATTACAAAGACTACTCCTTTAATATCGATTTAAAATAAGGTTTATAAATGGAGAGGATGATTATGAAAATTAAAGATGGAGAAATTGCTGAAATATATGAATATGAAGACTCTTTTATTGTGGGAAAAATATTACACTCAACTAAAGAATACCTTTATATTCACAATGTTTCGATTGATGGCACATTTCAAGGGTATGCTCTTATTGCGTTAAAAAAAGTCAATAAAATTCTTTATAACACGAAGTATTTGGCCTTTTTCAACAAGGTATTAAAAAACAATCTTGATTCGTGCAAAACTGTTTTTGAAAAACCATATGACCTTATAAATGAATGCTTCAGTAACAACCATTATGTTCGAGTGTCAAAGTTTATGTGGGGCACTTATGTTGAAGATTTAAAAATTACTAGCATACATGATGAATACTTTACAGGAAGAAGAATTAATAATTATGGTGAATTAAAAAAAGAAATCAGCATAAAATACACTGACGTTAGTTACTTATTATTCGGAACTGATTTGCTTCGTAACTACTATATTTTTAACGAAAGTAGCGATTAGAAAGAATGTCTTGTGGTCTATAAGCGGAATGTATTATTTCCATAGTCAAAAAACCAAAGAAATGTTGAATATCTTATTAATAACCATTAAAATGGTAAGCACATGAAAAAAGGGTTATTAATTATTCTTAGTGGTCCATCAGGTGTCGGCAAAGGCACTGTGAGAAAATACATCATGAATCGTGATTTATTCCCGATGGTATTTTCCGTGTCAATGACCACCAGAGAACCACGCGCCACTGAGACCAATGGTGTGGAATATTACTTTGTTAGTAAAGAAGAATTCCAAAGAAATATTGATAACGATAATTTCCTTGAATGGGCGGAGTTCGTTGGTAACCGTTATGGCACTCCAAGAAGCATTGTTGAAGAGCTTCGTAATCAAGGTAAAAATGTCTTGCTTGAGATTGAAATCAATGGTGCGGAACAAGTGCTTTCGAAGGTTAAAGATGATAGAGTCGTTTCCTTCTATTTGAAACCGCCATCAATGAAACAATTAGAAGCACGTATTAGAAAGAGAAAATCTGAACCTGAAGACGTCATTAAAAAACGTTTAGCGAAGGCTGAAGCCGAAATGGAAAAAGCTAAGAATTATGATTTCGTTGTGATGAACGATCGTATTAATCGCGCTGGTGATGAAATTATAAAAATCCTTAAGGAATTTGATAGAGATTAAAGAGACGGTAGAACATGCAAATAGTGGAAGTTCTTATTGAATATGCCAAGAGTTCATTAAACCGTCCTTTTTCTTACTGCTATAAAGGTAATAAAAAGCTAGTTAAAGGTACTAGAGTTTTATTAGAATTCAATCACCGAGATATCATCGGTTATGTAATAAACGTTACAGAAACCGATTTATCCTTGGAACAATATGAAGAAGAAAAAGGCTTCTCCATCAGTGAGATTAAAGACGTCATTGATGATATGCCTTTACTTAATGAAGAATTACTTTCTTTATTAGAGGAAGTCTCTTCCTATTATCTTGTTCCTAAAATTAGTGTTCTTCAATCAATGCTACCTCCTAGCTTATCTCCAAGGAAGTCATCTTTAAAAGCGCCTAAGATTGCTTATGACCAATATCTAGAAGTCATTGATGAAAATGAAGAAGATTTAACAAATAAACAAATCGAATTATTAAGATTTATCAAACTTGAAGGTCGTGTTTTAAAGCGCGATATTAAGCAAGTTAGTATCATTGATAAGCTTTTAGAAAAGAACAAAATACAAATTATTAAAGAAGAAAAACGCAGGTTAAAAGTACCTGACTATAAATATCAAGAACCACCAAAGCTTAGTGAAGATCAAAATAAGGTCATTGATGAGTTCAATAATTCTAACGATAGAGTGTATCTATTAGAGGGTGTGACTGGTTCTGGTAAAACTGAAGTATATCTAAATTTATCTGAACAAGTTCTCAAAGCAGGTAAATCTGTTTTAATGCTTGTTCCTGAAATCTCGTTAACGCCAATGATGGTGGAATACTTCCTCCATCGTTTCTCCAATAATGTCGCTATTCTTCATAGCGAACTTACTCCCGCGGAGAAATACGATGAATATCGTAAAATCGCTAAAGGGGACTGTAAGATTGTCGTTGGTGTCAGAAGCGCAATATTTGCGCCTTTAAAGAATATTGGCCTAATCATCCTCGATGAAGAACATACTGAATCTTATAAGCAAGACAACTTACCGTTTTATCACGCTAGAGAAGTCGCTATAATGCGTGGAAACTATAACAACGCTAAAGTGTTACTCGCCAGTGCGACTCCATCATTAGAAAGTAGGGCAAGAGGACAAAAAGGCGTTTATCATATGCTTTATTTAACAAAGCGTATTAATAATCAAAAACTTCCAACCACTAAAATTGTCAATATGCTCGATTACCATAACATTGATCGTGATTCCTATATCTTCTCTCATGCTTTAAGAGATGAACTACATAAGACACTCGCTAAAGGTGAACAAGCTATCTTGCTTATTAATAGAAGAGGCTTCTCAACACACGTCACATGCCGTAACTGTGGTCATGTCTTTAAGTGTCCAACATGCGGAATTGCACTAACCTACCTCAAGAAAGATAATATGCTTATAT
>JAFZLN010000059.1 GCA_017551465.1 Bacilli bacterium | reverse complement strand
TTTTGTTGAAACAAAACCATATAACACCTAAAATAAAAACATGCTCGATAATATAGAAAGATTTGATATGAAGAAGCCTCCAATGAGGCAGAAACTTCGTTTTCTTATGAAAATAATCGCGGGTATTACTACCCGTAGACAAGGCCAAATTATTCACAAAGTGAATATGGAAGGTATTAAACCACCTTATATCTTAATGGGTAATCATAATTCCTATTACGATTTAATGGTGCTTGAAAAAGCCATATTACCTAACCGCTGCAACTATATCGTGGCGACTGATGGCTTTATAGGAAGAGAAGGATTGCTCCGTTCTATCGGTGGTATCTGCAAAAGAAAATTCACTAACGATGTGAATCTACTTAGACAAATTAGACAAGTCATTAAAAATGGTGACATTATGGTCATCTATCCAGAAGCTAGATATTCCTTATGTGGCACTAAAGCAATCGTACCTAAGAGTAATGCTGCTTTAGCGAAAGCCTTTAAAGTCCCATTAGTGACATTAACCACACATGGTGATCATATAGTGAAACCTTTCTATAATCCAAAAAGAAGAAAGATTAAAGGATTAGAAGCCACATTAGAATGTATTGCCACGAAAGAAGAAGTGGAGAAACTTTCAGTTGATGAATTAGACGAACGTCTTCAAAAAGCTTTAGAATACGATGATTATGCTTGGCTAAGAGATAGTGGCATCCTCCTCACCGATAAAGATAGAGTTAAAGGATTACATAAAGTCTTATATCAATGTCCACACTGTGGAGCAGAGTATGAAATGACTTCTGAAGGCACACAAATAAAGTGTAATCACTGTGGTAAAACATACGAAATGGATGAACACGGGGTATTACATGCTCTTGATGGAGAGACAGAATTCCCACATATTCCTGACTGGTATGAATGGGAAAGAAGTAATGTCAGAAAAGAAGTTAGAGAAGGCAAGTATCACTTTGAATGTCCAGTAAGAGTGGATGCGCTTCCTAACGCCGATAGATTTATTGATTTGGGTATGGGCACATTAGTGCACAATATGAACGGCTTTAAACTAACTGGTAGATATCAAGATGAAGACTATGAAGTAACCTTATTAGCCAAAGACCACTATAGTGTGCATATTGAATATGAATATTTAGGCAAGTTTGGAGATTGTGTTGATCTTAATACATTAAACGACACATTCTATGTCTATCCAAAGTGCGATAAGTTCTCCGTTACTAAGATGTCATTAGCGTGTGAAGAACTATATAGATACTTAAATAATGAAGACTAATTGCTTTGAAAAAGTATTAAAAACATCTATATTAATGTTATGAAACGTTTAGAATCCCAAGAAGATTATTTAGAAAAGATATTACAAATCTCACAAGAAAAAGATAACGTTCACGCGATTGATGTCGCGCGTGGTTTATCATTCTCTAAACCATCTGTTTCTGTGGCGATGAATAAACTAAAAGAACAAGGTTACATCGAAATCAATGACAAAGGTGAAATCACCTTAACCCCATCTGGTTTAGAAATCGCTGAAAAGACATTAGAAAAGCACACCATCTTAACAGAAATGTTGGTAAACCTTGGTGTTGATGAAGAAACAGCGAGAGAAGATGCTTGCAAGATGGAACACGATATTTCTGATACCACCTGGGCGGCTATTAAAAAGCATTTCACAAATAGAAAATAAAGATTTTATTGATAATAAAGAGATAAGAGTTAGTTTACGCTAACTTTTTTCTTTACTCTTTAAAATATCGGTATATAATAGTTGCAGTTAGTTAAGACTAACCACGAAGGAGGAAAACATTATGCCAATTGCACTAGCCCCATTAGATACCGATATGAGAGTGGTGAGGATTCTCGTTGATGATAAGACAAAGAAACATCTCGAGAGTTTAGGTATTTTAATCAATTCCTCTATTAAGATTATTTCTTCCGTTAATGGTGGCGTTGTTGTCGCTGTTAAGGAAGGAAGACTAGCGTTAGATCGTTCTATCGCTAGCAAAATTCTAGTGGCGTAGAAAGGGAGGAATTTATGCTTAAAAAACTAGATCAATTTAAAATAGGCGAGACTGGCCTAATTAAAAAAGTAGAAGGTGAAGGACGCCTTCGTAGAAGACTATTTGATATGGGTGTGACTCCAGGGGCAACAGTTTATCTACGTAAAAAAGCTCCATTAGGAGACCCAATTGAAGTCACAATTAGAGGCTATGAATTAACACTCCGCAAAAGCGAAGCGCAATTAGTAGTCTTAGAAGTGGAGGACCGTTAATATGAAACGTTTCGCTTTAGCGGGTAATCCAAACTGTGGTAAAACCACCTTATTTAATAACTTAACTGGTAGTACCGCCCATGTTGGTAACTGGCCAGGTGTTACCGTTGAAAAGAAAGATGGCATTTATAAGAAATTAGAAGAATCTATTTCTATTATCGACTTACCTGGTATTTATTCTCTTTCTCCATATACAAGTGAAGAAGTCATTTCAAGAAACTATATTCTTGATGAGAAGCCAGATTGTGTTATCAACATCGTTGACGCTACTAACTTAGAAAGAAACTTATATTTAACTACCCAATTATTAGAAATTGATGTCCCTGTTGTTATTGCTATTAACATGATGGACGTCTTAGAAAAAGCCGGTGATTCTTTAAATGAAAAAATCTTAGAAGAAAAGCTTGGTGTTCCAGTCGTAAAAATAAGTGCTCTTGAAGAAAACAATCTTAAAGAATTAATGGAAGTGGCTTATAAAGCCAGTAAGTCACCTAGAGAAGGTACATCTATTATTTATAATAAAGATTTAAAACATCTCATTGGGGATGTCCAAATTGCCTTTAAACATAAAAAAGTCGGCAATCCATTATTCCACGCTATTAAGCTTGTGGAAAATGATGAAATTGAAAAAGAAATGCATCAAGATCTTCTCCCAATGGTGGAAGACTTCAAAAAGACATTTAATGATGAAACCTTTGGTGATGATATTGAAGCTATCATCGCTGATGAAAGATATAACTATATTGCGAATAACTTTGCTAAAGCAATTACTCGTCATAAAGAAGAATTTGGTAAAGCTGTTAAA
>JAFZLN010000058.1 GCA_017551465.1 Bacilli bacterium | reverse complement strand
TCATTTGGATAGTTAACCTTGAAGGTTATATTGGTGTCCTCATCGTCTTAGTCATGATTAAGTCTGGTATTGATGTCTTACGCCACTCTTTATCAAGCATTATTGGTGAACGCACAAGTAAGGAAACAAGCGATGCAATTAAACATTTAGTTTGTGAAAATCCTGAAGTTAAAGGTGCCTATGATTTAATCGTTAATAACTATGGTCCAGATAGAGGTATTGGTTCTATTCATATTGAAGTCGATGACAAAATGACTGCGAAAGATATTCACCCACTAACAAGAAAGATTGCGGTTGAAGTCTATGAGCAGTTCGGCATTATTATGACCGTAGGCATCTATGCCTCTAATAATAGTGACCCAATTATCAATAAGATTAGAAACGATATCCAGCAAGAAGTCTTAGCGCACCCCACTATCAAACAAATTCATGGTTTCTACTGTGATCAAGAAATCAAAGCTATCTCCTTTGACGTTATCGTGGACTTTAAAGATAAAGACGCTCCAAGGCTTATCAAAGAAATACACGATGACTTGCAAGCAAAATATCCTGATTATCAATTCAATATCGTCGAAGATAAAGATTTCACGGATTAAAATAAAAGCCCTAGAGGGCTTTTTTAATATCTTCTAAGCTGACTGGTCCTTGTCTAACAAGTCTAATTTCATTGCCTGTTAAATCAATGATTGTGGAAGGAAGTCCTCCAACTGATTGACCAGGAATAATAACCGCGACTTCATTGTTGAAGATTTCTTTTACTTCTTTATCATTCATTGCTGGCTTTTGATCCGCTCGATTAGCGGAAGGCACTAGTAATGGTTTTTCTAAATATCTTAATAAATCCAATGCTTCTTTATTAGATGGGATTCTGACTCCTATCACGCCTGTATTATGCGTCACATAGGCAGGCACGCACTCTTTACACCTGAGCAAAAGTGTCACTGGACCAGGCATGAAATTTTTAAGGGCGTTTAATACATCTTTTTCAATGAAAGCATACTTATTAATTTCCTCTAAATCATAGAGCATTAAGGTATATGGTTTATCTTCTCTTCTTCTTTTGACTTGATTTAAAAGTTCATAGGCTTTTTCATCATCATAAAAAACACCCAAACCAAATACCGTCTCGGTTGGAAAGGCAATCACTTTGTGATTATTTAATGCTTCCTTTGCTTGGTAATAATATTTTTCCATTTTCTTTTTTTAACATTTTCTAAGCCACTTTTTACCACTATTTTAGTTGTTTAGTTTGAAGAGAATATTTCTTCATTTTTGTGGCTGCCTTTATTGTAAACAATATAGTTAGTTTTGTTAAATGTCTTTTTCTCAGTCAAAAAAATACATTTTTTATATTTGTGTAGGTGTGGTATATTTTTCTTGTTTGAAAGAGGGAACTTTATAATGAAACATTTAATTATTTTTAATCCAGCCGCTGGCAAGGCCAATGATGGCGGCGCAGCTTTTGAGCAAAAGATCAAAGAAAGCTTTGAAGGATTAGATTACGAAATATATAAAACAACAGGACCACGTGAAGTTGTCGACTTCTTAAAAGGTTATTTAAAGAAGAACGCTAAGGACACTGTGAGAGTTTACGCCTGTGGCGGTGACGGCACAGTTAACGAAGCTGTTAATGGTATCGTTGATTTTGATAACGCTGAACTCGCTATCTTACCAACTGGTACAGGTAATGACTTTGTCAAAATCTATGGTGTCACTAACGAAAACGTTGAACAATATCGTGATTTTAAACCATTAATCAACGCTCAACCTGTTGAAGTTGACTTAAGCAAAATCTCTGGTGCTTCTTTAAGAGAACCAATGTACTCCATTAACGTCATTAACTTTGGTTTCGATGCTATCGTCGGTGCTAGAGGTAACTACTATAAAGAACATGGTTTACCAAAAGACGCTAAAGAAGGTACAAACCCATATGACTATGCTTTGAAGCATGATGCTATGAAATATGGTCGTTTCAACGATATTGAAGTTTTCGCTGATGGTGAAAAACTTAATGAAAAACAAATGTTATTAGCCACCTTAGCCCAAGGTCAATTCGTTGGTGGTCAATTCAAATGCGCTCCTAAGAGTAGCAACACCGATGGTTTAATCGATGTCTGTGTTTTAAAGACCATGACATTCCTCGGTTTAGGTATGATTATCGGCACATATACCAAAGGTAAACACCTTGATAGACCAAGAAAGAAAATCGTTTATCGTCAAGCCAAAGAAATCAAAATGGTTTCTCCAAAAGACTTTGATGTCTGCGTTGATGGTGAAATGATTTGCGGCAAAGAATTCAAAGTTGAAATCTGCCCAAAGGCTATTAAATTAGTCGCTCCTGCTAAAGCTGAATAGTTAAAATATGATAGTTTCTATATTTTGTGTAGCCGTTGGCGCTATTTTATCCATTGTCAGTGCTTTTACATTTTGGCCTGTGCAAATGTGGTATGACATCTATCGTCCGATTGTGATGTTTATTGCTGGTTATTTTGCTGGCTTAGGATTTGCGTGGATCTTCTTAGATTTAACTGGTCGTTTCACCGTTTCTTATAAGAAAAATTATACTAAGCCATCTAAATATGCCCGTTTCTTACTTACCAGTGGTATTGCTTATATTAATAATCACGCGAATGTGAGATTAAAAAAGATTGGTTTAGATAAGATTCCAAGTGATCCATTCTTACTGGTCAGTAATCATAAGAGTAAGTTCGACCCAATGTTAACCGCTCAAGCATTAGCTAAACGTGATTTAGCCTTTGTAACTAAAGAAGATAACATGAAGATTCCATTAGCGGGTAGATTCATGTGGAGAAATGGCTATATGCCAGTTAATAGAGCGGATAAGATGCAATCTCTTGAGCAATTCAAAAAAGCTGCGGAATTAATCGGTTCTGGGGCCTCAAGCGTTGGTATCTATCCTGAAGGTAGCCGTCAAGAAGAACATGTCATCTTAGCGGACTTCCATAATGGTGCGTTCAATATTGCAATTAGAACTAAATGCCCAATTGTCATTATGACAGTTAAAGGCACAAGTGAAATTCACAAGAGATTCCCACGTTCTAGTAAAGTTGAATTAAAAGTTGTACAAGTCTTGTATTACGAGGATTACTCCTCAATGAATGCGACAGACTTATGCAATTACGTCCATGATATTATGTACAAGGAATTGAGCGAATAGTTCGCTCTTTTTCTTTATCTTCAATACTGTCTTTTCATATAATGAAAGAGAGGGGTATTACATATGGCAACGAAAAAGAAATCCACTACTAGTAAATTAATTAAACAAGGAAAGAAGATGGCTAAGAAGAATCCTAAAGGATTTATTGCGTTAGTTATTATTCTTGTTCTTTTAGTAGGTCTAGGTGCCGCGGGTTATTTTGTTTATATTAATATGTTCCCAACTGTTGTTTTCGCTTTAGTGGGTAAAGATAAAGTTAATGTAGGGGTTGGCGCGAAATATAAAGAGCAAGGTGCTAAAGCTACCTATAACGGTAAAGATATCGCTGATCAAGTAAAGATTGAATACTATTTAAATAACGAGCAAAAGAACAGCGTTTCCACTGAAGAAAAGGTCACCTATACGGCGAAATATAAATTAGATTATCAAAAGTACTCTGGTGAATTAGAAAGAACAATTACCATTACTGATGTCGAAGCCATTGATATCAACTTCTTAGAATTAGGTAATAAATATACTGGTGACTCCACCTTTATTAAAGCGGGTGACACTGATATCTTGATTGACGCTGGTAGTAGAAATGGCAGTGCTGCAACTATTAGTGAATTTATTGATACATATTGTACTGATGGCGTTCTTGAATACGTTATCGCTACACACGCTCACCAAGACCACATTGCGGGTTTTGTGGGCACTAATGCGGCAGAAGGTATCTTAAAACATTACAAGATTGATACATTAATCGACTTTGTTTATAGCAATTCAGATGCCGCTGTTTTAAAGAACTATATTCAAATAAGAGATGAACAAGTGGCAAATGGTAATATTGCGCATCACTACACCGCTGCAGATTGTGTAGCACAAACTAATGGTGCTTCTAAGGTCTATGATATTGCCGCTGGTGTGACTATGGAAATACTTGATCAAAAGTTCTATCACGAAAAGACAAGTGATGAAAATGATTACTCCGTTTGTACCTTATTTAGTCAAGGTGAAAACCACTACTTATTAACTGGTGATTTAGAAGAAAAAGGTGAAGCTTCCTTAGTGGAACTCAATAACCTACCTGAAGTTGAACTCTTCAAAGGTGGCCACCATGGTAGTTATACCGCTAATACCGATACACTACTAGGCAAAATTAAACCAAAGACCGTTTGTATCTGCTGCTGCGCTGGTAGCACTGAATATACTACAAACCCAGATAATACATTCCCTGCTCAAGCGGCAATTAACCGCATTGGGAAATATACTGATAAAGTCTATGTCACCACTGTGGTCGCAGATGATGATAAGGGCTATAAATCATTAAATGGTAATATTAATTTCCACTGCGATGCTGGTAGTAATTATGTTGTTACCGGTAGTAACAATTCCGTGATATTAAAAGAATCAGAATGGTTCAAAAATAACCGAACCTGGTCAACTGTCTAAAAAATAATAGCAAGCGTAAAAACTTGCTATTTTTTTATAAAAGGCGTATACCTATCGGTATGAACAATCAAAAGAAACGTTTGAATCCATACTTACTCGTTATTCTTTCATTTGTCATTATCATCTTGATTGGCTCAGTTCTTTTAATGTTCCCATTCTCAAGAACAGCGAATGACTATGGTAATTATATTGATTGCTTATTCTTAGCGACTTCCGCTACATGTGTGACTGGTCTTAACTGTTTCCACCAAGGTATTGCTACTGAATTAACATTCGCGGGTCAATTAATCCTCTTACTTCTTATCCAAGTAGGTGGTTTAGGTTTTATTACCATCTTCACATTCGTCTTCACTATCTTTAACCGTAAATTACAATTTAAAGATCGTTTATTCATTTCCTTAATGGTTAATAACGAAGATATGGCGCAGGTCACCACTTTCGTAAGAAAGATTATCTTGATTTCCTTCTCTTGCGAATTAATTGGTTTCCTTTTAGGCTTACCTGTCTTCCTTCAATATTCTCCAAACGTTGCCAGTGGTTTATGGAACGCTTTATTCACTTCTATTTCAAGCTATAACAACGCTGGATTTGATTTATTTGGTAACGCTTCTCTTATTAGAGGTAACGGAGATTTCATCGATTCATTACCAAATTGGGCCTATTACTACTTATGCTCCTATATCATGGTGCTTATTGTATTAGGTGGTATTTCATTCCTTGTGGTGATGGATATCTTTGGTAAACGCAAATTCTCACAACTTCGTGTTTTTACTAAGATTTCTTTATTAATGACTGGTGTCTTAATTCTTTCTGGTTTCTTAGTGTTCTGGATGGGTCAAGGATTCCAACGTCCGTTTGACGCTTTATTCCAATCTGTGACATGTAGAACCGCAGGCTTTGCCACGCTCGACCAAGATAAGCTAAGTGTTGTTAATAAAGTGTTCTCTTGTTTCTTAATGTTCTTCGGTGGTAACCCATTAGGTACCGCTGGTGGCGTTAAGACCACTACTTTGTATATTATTGTCCTCGCGATGGTTTGCTATTTAACTGGTCGTAAAGTGACTTCATTCCATAGAAGATACTCTAACGAAGTTATCGTTAAAGCGATGTCCTTAGTTATTCTTGGTGTGGCTGTTATCTTCTTAAGCTTTATTGGTGTTTATGCCTTTGAAGCGAAGATGGATGTGGCTACCTTAGGCTTAGAAAGCACAAAAGCCAGTGCCTTAGCGTATGAAGTATTCTCCGCTTTTGGTACTGTTGGTGTTAGTGCGGGTGTCACTCCACACTTAAGTTATGGTAGCAAGATTATTATCATTATCTTGATGTTTATCGGTCGATTAGGTCCAATTACTTTCTTACAATTATTGGGTAGCAAAATGCGCTTTGATGACCAAAGCAAATATCGCTACGTTGAAGAAGATTTCTTAATTGGTTAATGAAGATTATTCTTCATCAGCTTTCTTATATCTATTAGTGCCTCTTAAAGCTTCAATTAAAGCTTGTTTTTCTAATGGTCTGAAGAAGTAGAAGCCTTGTAATAAGACGTCTTGATCAACTTCTTTAATGAGCAAGTATTGGTCAATGTTTTCAACACCGACGATAGAAGCTTTCATATCGAAACGACGGATTAATTGTAATAAGGCTTTTAAAGCGTTGTAACGTTGGTTATCACTATCGATGTGATTGACAAGGTTACGGGAAATCTTCACTTCATCGAAGCCGATTTCTTTTAAGATTTCGATAGAAATATAACGACCTGTGTATTGGTCACACACTAAGACGATGTTGAGTTCTCTAAGCACTTTACCAATGCGCTTGAATTCATCGATATGTGTGGAGACATCGTTTTCAGGAATTTCGAAAGCGATGAAGTGTTTTGGAAGTTTAAGATCTTCAATATATTTCTTAATATCTTTAGCGAAGTTCTTATCGGTAAAGAAGGAGTAGTCAGTATTAAGGCCAAATCTTCTAAAGCCTAATGATGAGAAGAATAACGCTCCATATTCTTTATATAAAGAAGCAGTGAAATCAAGAAGGGCATGAGAAATAATACCGATTTGATTGTGCTTGGCAGCGACGTTAACGACTTCATCAGTACGCATGTTGACATTACGATAATCGTCAGAAATACGTAAAAGCAATTCCGCACCATAGATTTGTTTATCAGCCGCATTAACCATTGGTTGAAGGTTGATAC
>JAFZLN010000057.1 GCA_017551465.1 Bacilli bacterium | reverse complement strand
TTCAGACTCATCGACTTGATCTTCATGAGGAACAATAGCGACAGAAACAACTCTTTGTCTACCTTCAAGGTTCATGATTTTAACGCCAGAAGTATTTCTACCGCAGATTCTAATTTGTTCAAGTGGAGTTCTGATAACAATACCAGCGTTAGTGATACACATTAAGTCATCTTCTAAATTGACTGCTCTAACAGCGATAAGTTCACCAACTTTATCATTGGCCTTTAAGGTTGTAACACCTTTGGTGCCTCTCTTGGTAATACGATATGTTGGTTCTCCATCAGCATCCATTGCAGGAGTGAGTTTACCAAATCCTTTAGTGGTCATCGCTAAAATATGGGTGCCATCTAAGGAAGTAGTAACACCAACAACTTCTTCACCTTCATTAAGTTCAATACCTTTAACACCAGATGCAGTTCTACCCATTGGTCTTACTTCAACGCATGGGAAATTGACCATCTTGGAGTTATTAGCAGCAATACCAATAATGGTGTCTTCATGAACTTCTTTAACTGCGAATAAAGTATCACCTTCTCTTAAGGAAATAGCAATCTTACCGTTTTGACGGATAGATTCATATTCGCTAATTAAGGTCTTTTTCACAACACCTTGTTTGGTGAAGAACATTAAGTAATGATCTTCTGCGTATTCATCACAAGCGATAATTGCCTTAACATTTTCACCTTTTTCGATGTTAATTAAGTTAATAATTGGAACACCTTTAGAGGCTTTGGAGAATTCTGGGATCATATATCCGCGGATTCTGTAAACTTTACCAAAGTCTGTAAAGAATAATAAATCGGTATGAGTCTTGGTATAAACCATGCTCTCAACGATATCGTTTTCGTTAGTGGACATACCTCTAACACCTCTACCGCCTCGATTTTGAGTCTTGAAGGAATCAGAAGTTAATCTCTTCACATAACCGCCACGAGTAATGGCAACAACGATATTTTCTTGTGGAATTAAATCTTCATCATCGATACTTGCAGCATCGTTAGTAATTTCAGTTCTTCTTTCGTCCGCATATCTCTCTTTGATTTCGAGTAATTCTTTGACTACGACTTCAACTTCGTTTTCTCTAGAAGATAAGATGTGTTTATATTCGGCAATATTGGCCTCTAATTGAGCTTTTTCAGCTTCTAATTTATCGGTTTCAATACCGGTTAATCTTCTTAAGGTCATCGCTAAAATCGCTTGGACTTGAGCTTCTGAGAAGTCATATTTCTCCATTAAGACTTTAGTGGCATCTTCTGGAGTCTTACTTTCTTTGATTAGATCAACGATTTCATCAATGTTGTCATGACATTTAATTAAGCCAACAACGATGTGATCACGATCTTCATCTTTTCTAAGTAAGAATTTAGTTCTTCTTTCAATAACTTCAACTTGGAAGTCTAAGTATGTTTGTAACAAAACATGTAATGGAGCAATTTTTGGTGCGCCATCAATTAAGCAAAGCATGATAATGCCATAGCTAGTTTGTAAGGATGTATTCTTATAAAGTTGATTTAATAAAACTTCAGGAATGATATCTCTTCTAACTTCGATAACGATACGGATACCTTTCTTGTTGGTTTCATCTCTAACTTCAGTAATACCATCTACTACTTTATCTCTTGCTAAAGCAGCAATAGATTCCACTAAGGTGGCTTTATTGAGTCCGTAAGGAATTTCATCAACAACAATTCTCTTTAAACCATGTTCGCCTCTTTCTTCGATATGGCATTTCGCTCTTAAAGCAATACTACCAGTACCGGTTTCATAAGCATCTTTAATTCCGCCACGGCCTAAAATTAAGGCACCAGTTGGGAAATCAGGACCTTTTACATATTGCATTAATTCAACAGTGGAGATTTCTGGGTTTTTCGCAATAGCGACAACACCATCAATAACTTCACCTAAATTGTGTGGTGGAATATTAGTGGCCATGCCTACGGCGATGCCGCTAGAACCATTAACTAATAAGTTAGGGAATCTAGATGGTAAAACACTTGGTTCTTGTTCGCTACCATCATAGTTATCGACAAAGTCGACGACATCGCAATCGATATCACGGACCATCTCTAAAGCGATTCTAGTCATTCTACTTTCGGTATAACGCATCGCAGCAGGTTCATCGCCATCGATACTACCAAAGTTACCGTGACCATCAACTAAACAGTGTCTCATGTTCCAATCTTGAGCAAATCTTGCTAAAGATAAGTAAATAGCGGAGTCACCGTGTGGGTGATATTTACCCATAACGTCACAAACAATACGTGCGGATTTGACGTGTGGTTTATCAGGAGTAATACCAGATTCATCCATACCATAGATAATTCTTCTATGGACTGGTTTTAATCCGTCTCTTGCATCAGGAATCGCACGAGAGACGATAACACTCATCGCATAATCAAGGAAGGATTCTTTAACAATATCAACTGTGTTGACATCTTTGAGGCCGGAAACAATACCGGCTTCAATAGTTTCAAGTTCTTCTTCGTTGACTTCAGTCTCTTCTTCTTCGGATTCAACTGCTTCGTTTTCTAATTTTTCTTCTTCGAACAACATTGTTAACTACCTCCT
>JAFZLN010000056.1 GCA_017551465.1 Bacilli bacterium | reverse complement strand
GGTCTGATCATTAACGAAATCTTCCAACGCTATGATCGTCAAGGTAATCCAAAGACATCTGCCGTTTTGGATAAGATTAAAGACCAAGGCTTCCATTATTCAACCGTTGCCGGTTTAACCGTTTCCTTAAGCGATATCCACGCTGTTAAAGGCAAAGAAGAAATCTTAAAAGATGGTGACGCTAAAGTCGCTAACTTAAAAGAACTCTACGAAATGGGTATGTTAACCAATGAAGAAAGACATAAACAAGTCGTTGAAGTTTGGGAAAAAGTTAAAGACCAAGTGCAAAAGAAACTTGAAACACAGTTCAAACAAGATACACGTAACCCAATCTTCATGATGTCTGATTCCGGTGCTCGTGGTAATATCTCCAATATTCTCCAATTAGCCGGTATGAGAGGTTTGATGGGTAGTACTTCTGGTTCTACTATCGAACTCCCAGTTAAATCATGCTTCCGTGAAGGTATGAACGTGTCTGAATTCTTTATCGCCACCCACGGTGCTCGTAAGGGTGGTGCTGATACCGCGTTAAAGACCGCTGACTCTGGTTACTTAACCAGAAGATTAGTCGACGTTTCTCAAGACGTTATCGTCAGAGAAGAAGACTGCGGCACTGACCACGGCTTCGAAGTCTTTGAAATCAGAGACTCCGCAAGAGATGCTGTCATCGTTAAACTCGAAGATAGATTAGTTGGTCGTTTCGCTCTCAACGATGTCGTTAATCCTCAAACTGGTGAAGTCATCGTCGCTGGTAACACCATGATTCACGAAGACGAAGCCAAAGCTATCGTTAACGCTGGTATTAAATCCGTTGTCATTCGTAACTTATTCGGTTGTGAAACTAAAGACGGTGTCTGTGTCCACTGCTATGGTCGTAACTTAGCGACTGGTAGAAGAGTCCAAGTTGGTGAAGCGGTTGGTATTATGGCTGCTCAATCAATTGGTGAACCTGGTACACAGTTAACCATGAGAACATTCCACACTGGTGGTGTTGCGGGCTCCGATATTACTCAAGGTCTCCCAAGAGTCCAAGAATTATTCGAAGCACGTACTCCAAAGGGCGAAGCTTTAATTAGTGAAATCTCTGGTACAGTCACCAAGATCGAAGAAAAGAATGGTTGCTACTTAGTGACCGTTAAGAACGATCTTGATGAAAAAGAATACACAACCAACTTCGGTGCAAGATTAAGAGTCAAGAAAGGTGACTTCGTCAAAAACGGCGGTAAGATCACTGAAGGCGCTATCTCACCTAAGAAGTTACTTGAAGTCGCTGATGTTACAGCGGTTGAAAACTACATCTTAAAAGAAGTCCAAAAGGTTTATAGTGCGCAATCCATCGGTATTTCCGATAAGCACATTGAAGTTATCGTCAGACAAATGTTAAGAAAAGTCTTAGTCATTGAAGCTGGTGATACCGATATGTTAAGCGGCACACGTGTGAACGTTAACACATTCACCGCGAAGAACACTGACGCTATCTTAAGCGGCAAACACCCAGCGGTCTTCTCTCCATTAATTCTTGGTATTACAAAGTCCGCTTTGGAAACAGAATCCTTCTTATCCGCGGCTTCCTTCCAAGAAACAACCCGTGTCTTAACAGATGCTGCTATTAAAGGCAAAACTGACTACTTACACGGCTTAAAAGAAAACGTCATCACTGGTCACCTTATCCCAGCGGGTCGTGGCTTAGTGAACGATTCCATCTCTGATGAAATCTCCAATAACTTCGATGTCGAAGAAACAATGAGAGAAGTCAGTGATAGATACGTTGAAGAACACGAAAGAAAAGTTAAAGAAATTAACGAAAAGATTCGTGTCCTTGACGAAGACAAGAAGTAGTTCACATTATCAAACAATAAGAGTCATCTAACTGATGGCTCTTTTTCTTTATATAAATAGTTTGAAAATAAACTTTTTATTTGGCAAAATTACAAGTGGTTATCAATACAATAGATAATCATTCACGATTAACTAGATGATTTTATAACAGATTTTATCTTTTTATTCGTCTTAATAAGTGAGAGGTGCAAATGAGCATTTCATCAAAAACCATCCAAGGCTTCATCCTAGGTAATCAAGAAGCGATTGGTGAGGTCTATGACGAGTACAAGAATCTAATGTACTTCGTTATCGCTTCCTATATCTCTCTTCCGGAAGATTGCGAAGATGTTTTAAGTGAGTCCTTCATCAAGGCTATTAACTCAAGAAGCAGTATTAAAGATCCTAATAGTCTAAAGACCTACTTAACCGCGATCGCGAGAAACCAATCCCTTGATTTCTTAAAAAAGAAAAGAGAAATCGCTAATAGTGAAGTCATTGATGAGATGTATGGTGAAACTGACCAATATAACGTCATGCTCAATATGTTAGAACCTCTCCTCACTAATAAGGAGACTATTGTCACTTATTATAAGGCTGTCTTCCAATATACCTGGCCCGAAATAGTGGAACTCACAGGTATTAAAGAAAGCACCGCTAGAAAGCTATATGCTGAGGCATTGGAAAAACTCAGAAAGGAGCTACGTTAAGATGAATGATATTGAAAAGAAATTAAGAAAACGTGGTATGCAAAAACTCGATAAGTTCGCGCATAATCCATATCATGTTAATAAACCTTCATTTTTCTCAAAGATTCCTTTATGGACCAAGATTGCTGTCCCAGCTTTTGCGATGACCGCTGTGACTATCGTGGCTTTCGTTGGCCTCATCAGTGGAAGAGGCGCTCCTACCAATTCCGCAAACAAGCCATCAAGAACCGCTCAAAGCGAGGCTGGTTATTCTTATACTGACGCAAGCAATAGTGTTGATAAAGGCCTTTCACAATCGGGAGAACCTGCTGCGCAAGGCCATTCTTTCTCTATTAATGGCCAACATTTTGATTTCTTAGCAAGACAATATAAAGATGGTGGCGAGCAAGGTGGTCACATGTTTTCAACCATTCAAGAAGAAAACATTGGTAATTCTATTGGCGAAGCAACTTATGAAGATTTAGGAGAAACAATAAGCTTATATGAAATTAAGAATTATTCTTCTGATGTTTTCTTAGCGGCTAAATTACCTAGCGATCCTAAATACTATGCCTGCTGTAACATAGATAGCACTTTCTCAACAATTAATGATTTCTTAAATAAAATTCCATTTTTGAGTGACTCATCAATCGAAAATAGCAAGATTACTGTATTCGAAGATCTTCCGAAAAATGCGATTTATAAAAACGCGGATACTGAGACTATTAACTCCTATTTATTTACCAATACTGGCTCCGCTAGTAACACAACATCATTTAGACCAGCACCTGGCGAAAATTATATTATCATGCCTTTCACATTAAACACATTTGATAACGAATGCGTAACAATTGTCCTTTATAGAGGCTATATGCAAATCAAGGTCGGATTTGATTCAGCAAACGATAATAACGTTTATGAAGTTGGGACGGATATTTATACAACCGTTGAAACTTATGTTAAAACTTTAACAAAAGTAAACGGCTAATATTCCTTCATTTTTAACTAGTTAAATGATTATGTGCTATAATGTCTTTCGCACAAAGGAAGTATATTATGGAACAATATAAAATAGTTATTGATTTACTAGGCTCTGATAAAGGCCCAGAAACAGTCCTTTTAGGCGCCTCTTTAGCGTTAAAAGAATTTCCTAACTTATTTATCACCCTTGTCGGTCCAGAAGCTCTCGTAAACGAAAAGAAGGATGAACTAGGATTAGATACTAACCGTATTAAAGTTATTAATGCGGAAGAAACAATTAGCAATTACGAAAACCCATATACTGGGATTATGAATAAAGCCAATGCTTCTTTAGTCTTAGCGATGAAAGAAGTGGGTAAGCAAGAAGAGAACTACGCTGGTATGATTACCGCTGGTAACAGTG
>JAFZLN010000006.1 GCA_017551465.1 Bacilli bacterium | reverse complement strand
GAAACTTTAATCTTTTATGAATCCCCACATCGTATCAATCAAACTTTAAGAGTCTTACTTGAAGTATTAGGAGATCGAAAAATAAGTCTTCATCGAGAACTCACTAAACTCAATGAAGAAAATATCGTTGGTAGTCTCTCTGAATTAGTGACAATAGACGAATCCACATTAAAAGGGGAAATGGTTTTAGTTATTGAAGGAAATAAAGATGATAAATCTTTATCAGAACAAGAAATTATTGATAAAGTGAATTACTTTATCTCAAAAAATATGTCGAAAAAAGATGCGATTGAAGTAGTTTCTGAAATATATGGAGTTCGTAAAAATCTCATCAAAGATTTAATCAAATAATTAATAATATCTTGAAATTAGCCAAAGTCTTTTCTATTATTGAAAAGATTTTTTTAATTGAAAACAGTTATGGAACTAAGAAACATCGCGATTATTGCTCACGTTGACCACGGTAAAACCACTCTCGTGGATCAACTCTTAAAAGCCTCATCTACATTCAGAAGTAATGAGGAACTTTCTGATCGCGCAATGGACTCTAATGATATCGAAAGAGAAAGAGGTATCACCATCTTAGCGAAAACCACTTCCATTATTTATAAAGACACAAAGATTAATATCTTAGACACTCCTGGTCACGCTGACTTTGGAGGCGAAGTTGAAAGAATTATGAATATGGTGGATGGTTGTTTATTACTCGTAGATGCTTTTGAAGGCACGATGCCACAAACTCGATTTGTGTTAAAGAAAGCCTTAGAGGCTCATGTTAAACCAATCGTTGTTATCAACAAAATCGATAGAGCGAACATCAATATTGAACAAACCTTAGATGAAGTCTTAACTCTCTTTATTGAATTAGGGGCGCCAGATGAATTCTTAGAATTCAAAACTGTCTATACATCCGCATTAAAAGGAACATCATCTTTATCACCAAACCCAGAAGATCAAGTTCCTGGTATGGACGCAGTTCTTCAAACAATTATTGATGAAATCCCTGCTCCATCTATGGATAAAGATTCTCCACTTCAATTACAAGTCGCGTTACTCGATTATAACGACTTTGTCGGTAGAATCGGTATCGGCACAATTAAAAGAGGCACAATTCACGTTAATGATAATGTCACTGTCTCTAGATTAGATGGGTCTACTACAAACTTTAGAGTCTTAAAACTCTTTGGTTTCCAAGGCTTAAAGAGATTAGAAATCAATGAAGCCAGTGCAGGAGACATCGTCGCAGTCGCAGGTTTAACTGATATCAATGTTGGAGAAACAATTTGTCAATTCAATCAAGTTGAACCTCTCCCATTAATTAGATTAGACGAACCAACACTTCAAATGACGTTTGGCACAAACTCATCTCCATTCTCTGGACATGATGGAAAACTTCTAACCGCAAGAAAGATTGAAGAGAGATTATATCGAGAAACTCAAAAGGATGTTGCCTTACGAGTGGAACGTATCCCAAATACTGAATCTTGGATCGTCTCTGGTAGAGGTGAGTTACACCTCTCTATTCTCATTGAGAATATGAGAAGAGAAGGATTTGAATTAGAAGTCTCAAAACCACAAGTCATCATTAAAGAAATTAATGGGGTCAAATGTGAACCATATGAAGACTTATTAATTGATGTCCCTAATGAATATGTCGGAGACATTATGACCACGATTGGAGAAAGAAGTGGCGAACTTGAGTCCATGGACGCAAAAGAAACAGTCACCATCTTAAAGTATGTCATTCCATCTAGAGGTCTATTAGGTTATATGACTAACTTTATGACCTTAACCAAAGGTTACGGCATTCTCTCTCATGTCTATAAAGAATATCGACCAATACAGACTAACTCAATTGGTGAAAGACTAATTGGTGTTCTTGTTTCAGTAGAAGCTGGACAAGCCACTCCGTATGCGATTGAGCACACTGAAGAAAGAGGCACGATGTTCATCGCTCCTGGCACCGAAGTCTATGAAGGTATGATTGTTGGTGAACACAGATATGACTTCGACTTAGCGGTCAATGTCACCCAAAAGAAAAATCTCTCTAACGTTAGAAGTTCCACAAAAGACAATACTGTGGTGTTAAAAACGCCAAGAAAGATGTCATTAGAAGCGTGTTTAGACTATATCAATTCTGATGAACTAGTGGAAATCACTCCTAATACATTCCGTATGCGTAAAAAGATTCTAAACACCGCGGAAAGAAAGAAATACGAGGCTCACGTTAAAAGGGCACAAGAAGGCGAATAAAATCGTCTTTTTGTTTTATAAAGATTTTATATTCGGCATTACATTAATAATTTTTTGATCTTTTTAAGATGGTTCTTATCTAAAATTGTTTTTGGTCTAACACAATATTTTGCGTCGGCAAAGCCAATCGTACATTTTCCATCACTTGTCGCTACGACACATTTTATTGCGTTTTTTCCATAGTTCTCTTGAACCATTAGAAGTTGATTAAAAAAGTATTTATGTTGATGAGATGTTTCATTTTTAATCTAACTAGTCCTTTTCTTTGATCTGTTGAATCGCAATCAAATTCCTCTTCAAGTAAAGAACCGGCCAAACATTTTTCAAAAAAATGTTCAGCGGATAATTCGGTTTTTACACCAGTTAAATGGAGGAAATTTGTCTTATAAAATCTAATAACATAGCTTTCAGCATATTCAAAATCGTTAGAAGCGATAATTATTTTTTTGTTAATTAATTTTGAATAATTATTAGCTGCTAAAGTGAGTTTTTCTTTGATTGTTGTTTTGAATGGTTGCTCAATCATAAATGTAATAAAAAAGGCGTTTTAAGGTGCGCCACCACGAATTGGACAGGATTAAGGTCTCTGGCCCGACGAATTGGGTGGTCTTTTTTTGTCTCCCATCCCTCTTGACAATAGTAATATATCACAAATCACTTTCTAAATCAATTTCTTACAAAAGAAAAGCGACTATTCAGCAGTCGCTTTTTTCTTTGCTTGTCTTTCTTTAAATATTAGGAACATTAATTGAGCGAAAACACTAATGACAAATTCTGGGACTAATAATTAGATATTCGTTAACGCATGATGTTCAGTCGCTTCAATTAACATCATGATAGAGAAGACAACTTCTACCACAGATAAGGCTAAAGATAAGAATGCTGGGAACTTATGTAAAGCCTTATGACCAATTTCATAGAATTCAAATGATTCTCTAACAATGGTCCATGTCGCCCAAATCATACAGACATAATCTAATTGTCTAATCGCAGTGATAACCACTAAT
>JAFZLN010000055.1 GCA_017551465.1 Bacilli bacterium | reverse complement strand
TTCTAAGTAATAAAACTGACCTGGATTAGGACTTTCACTAGGATCCTTAACGGCTTCTAGCCATTGATCTATATAAACAGAGTCTACTTCTATTGGCTTAAAAGGATTACATGCGCCTAATGTTGCACACATGAACATGATAGGAAGAATGAGTAATTTCTTTTTCATATGTCTTGAGCTCTCCTCACTTATTAGACGTAGATTAATGACAAAACTGCTAATCAGTATTTATAGTTCGTTTAAGTAGTAATTGATTAATATATATATAAATAGTGTAAAATATATGCTAGCAAGAAACATTCTTGATAAGTATATGAAGGTATAGACATTTGCTCATGCCTTCCTATTTAAAAGAAAGGAAAAGGATAATATCAAACTATGAAAAAGATTTTTCAGAAACTTACTTTTTTAGCAGTGCCATTCATGGTTGTGGGCTGTGCAGGTATTGTTAATACAAGCACTAGCGCGGTTGATAGTAACAGTAGTAAGAACCCAGCTTCCACTACAAGTGTTGCACCAAGTTCTACAAGTAAATCAACAAGCACAATATCAACTTCCAGTGGTGTCCACGTTCATGATTGGGCCACAGAATGGACGTCTGATCAAAACAATCACTGGCATGCCTGTAAAGACTGCAATGAAAAGAAAGATAGTGCCGCCCATAGTTTTGGCGAATGGAAGACAGAAAGTTTAGGAACAAAACTTAACGATGCACGTTTCAATCTCTCCACAATCAAATATAGAGAATGTAGCGTTTGTCATTATGAACAAATAGATAGTCAACAAGCCGTTTTACCAGAAATTAGATTTGACTTTGATAAAAATGATCCAAACGCTAACTTCGCTACCGTGGCTAGAAGTACCGATACTACTAGACCAAAAGTGAACGGTAAATTAAGAATTACAAATGCCGGTGATAAGAACACCGCTAATCCACATACCAATGTTGATATTAAAGTTAGAGGTAATCAAACTGCTGGCTTTGATAAAAAAGGTTTCCAACTCAAATTTAATTCCGCGAAAGTTAATCTTCTCGGATTGAATGGTGGTAAGAAATTTAAGAAATGGGTCTTATTAGCGGACGCTAAAGATACCACAGTTTCTAGAACTGCTTTAGGCTTAACAATGGCTAAGGGTGTTATTAGTGCGGATTCCAATGTTTGGAGTTCAGATTTCACACCTGTTAGTGTTTATCTTAATGACCAATACTGGGGTATGTATATGCTCGCAGAACAAAAAGAGGTTAAGAAAGGCAGAATCAAATTGGACGAACCAGAAGATGAAAACGAAAATCCAATTATGACCACTGACATCGGTTACTGCTTCGAATTAGACTACTATGCTAGAAATGAATCAGCTAAAGGCGCTGATGGTGATCCAACATTCTCTATTGATTATGGTAACTACTTCAAGAGTAGTGACTATAAGATTGAAAGCTGCTTAGCGAACTCTGGTTTAGGTCTTGTTAAAACATATACCATGAACTCTGATATTAACGATGGTCCAGATGGCAGCTATGTCACTGACGCAAACAGCAATCAAGTTAAGTTCATTAAGAATAGATTACAAGCTTTATTCAATGTCTTAGGCGAAGCCGCTAAGAACAAAACCGCTAAAGATATTAATGACAATAACCAAGTTGTTTCTACATCCTTATCAATTAAACAAACAATCGAAAAGAACTTTGACCTTAATGCTTGGGCAGAAGGCTTCATTATCAATGCTGTCTGCTTACCACCAGACGTTGGTTATTCATCATTCTATATGTCATATAACAACGCTCCTAACGGCGATAAGAAATTAAGATTTGATAACCCATGGGACTTCGATAGTAACTTTGGTAATAGAAGAAACTTCATCGAAAAACCAGATACTGCTTCTTCTTCTGGTGGCGGTGGCTGGGGTGGCCAATCCTCAAGCTATGATCCATACTTCATGGATAGAACCGCAAACATGTGGTTACAACTCTTAGGCAAACTTGATTTCTTTATGAATGATTATGTCAAACCAAAATGGAATGCCGCTAGAGAAAATGGCACATTTGAAAATATGATTAGCTTAGCGAATACGTTCTATAAATATTACGATGGTGAATACACTAAGAACTTTGCTAAATGGACAACCACACAAGCATCCGATAGTAACGTTGCTAGTTACTTCAACGGTGATGGTGTCAATTCTGGTGAATTAAGAAAACCATTTGTGAATGTTAATGAACGTAAAGATGCACAAAAAGAAACACTCAATTGGTTAACTAAACGTGTCAATTACCTTGAAAGTAAATGGGCACCAGAGAAGAATAGAACACCTCTTGAAACCATTAAGTAATAAGATTATAAATCAACAAAAAAGGCACCAAATTGGTGCCTTTATTTTTACATAGCTTTTACTACCGCCATGAAGTTATTGAACTTTTCATCGCTAATTGAATAGTAGCGCTTACATTCATTCTTCCAATCTACATCATAGTATTGTGCGGGTGTATCGTAATACTTTGTGAGTAAAACCATAGGCTTGTCGTTAGAATTGCTTTTACCGATAGTCATCATATAGTCCTTATCGATACCATATGTGACTGCATCATCTTTGAATGACAGGAATTTATTTGTTTCTATGCAGACAAGTTCTTTAATATCGTCTAACAAATCAAGATTTGCATCTGTTCTTTCTTCATTGCGATATGCGATGGTGGGTTTAGTCTCAGAAGTCGTGACGTAAGAACAGAAGCTTTCTAGTGACATATCGTTATAAACTTCTAGATATGCTTCGTCCGCCATAGCATCCATTTCTAACCATTTAGTTTTACCTTCTTCGATGATTTTCTTTCCAACTTCTTTTGGAATGAAATAACAGGTACTTTCTTGCGGATATTCTACATTTACACCATAGCCTATCGCATACATGGTTAATCGCTCTTCGTAAACGGATACATATAAACGTTCAAATTCGCCCATTTTCCTAGTTATCTCGTATCTAACGTGAGGGCTATTTTGTTTGACCTCATATTTACACAAAGACATTGAGGTAGCATTATCTTTAATAAATTCTGCGAACTTGTATTGTTAATCGCTTAAACCTCCGAGGATATTCATATCTCTATGACCCAACTCATCATAAACTTCTAAGTCAAAGTATGTTGGTGTTCCTTCTTCGATATTTGTTAACCATTCTGCTAAGGAGAACTCTGGTTCTTTTTGAGAATTATTACAACCTGTTAATAGAGATAAGACCATTAAAGGTAAAAAGATAAGTTTTTTCATAATGTGTATATCCTTTCTCTTGTTAGTTAGCAACACCAGTGATTTTCTTGATGATGTTGTCAATCTTTTCACGGTTTACTTTGTAGCAGTATTCGACTGAATCGGTATAGTGGAGTGAACTTTGATATTTATATTCCAATTTTGCAATAGGATCATTGTTATTATTGAGATAGAACTTTAACATAAAGTTTTCGTTAATACCGTATGACATAAATTCATCAGCGTCACCACCGTAGTAGGTCTTTTCACTGCCACTTTCTAAATCTTTGATATCGTCTAATAAAGAATGATTAATGTCTTCCTTGGTGACATTACTGAATGTCGCAACTGGATTAGTGGTGGATTCTTCTATTTGCTTATAGAAGTTTTCTAAAGTTCCAACTTCTTCAGCGGCTTCATATTCTTCATTCTTAATCTTGTGTATCTCATCGTTTCTTTTAGATGCATATGTAATAAATAAGCTAGTAGCCAAACCACTATAATTTTT